>WAQA01000117.1 GCA_015520475.1 Candidatus Bathyarchaeota archaeon
GCATAATATTCTTCGTCACAATAATCCTCCTTCCCCCCATCTTCGGAATTATACTCAAAAGAAATACTGTAGTAGAGATATATGCAAATCCAAGCCTTCTAGATAGGGCCCACTCAGCAATAATGTGGTCATTCATAATAGCCTTCACGGTCTCCATACTTGACTTGATAGCAGGCCTCCCACTTGCATGGTTCATAGTCAGAAGCAAATCAAAAGCCATAAACATAATCGACACGCTGGCTGATGTTCCATTTCTCATTCCAACAGCAGCCTTAGGATACTCGACAATGCTCTTCTGGAGCAGACCTGGAGGAATATCAAGCCTTTTTGGAGGGAATATATTCATATCGCCTGGGGTCACATTGATCCTATTACTCCACTTCACCTTTTCCTTCCCAGTAATAGTTAGAGTTATGGTTGGAGAGCTCCTAGGATATAAGGAGATATATGAGCATGCAGCCAGAACCCTAGGCGCCCAGCCATTCACGGCTGTAAGGACAATAACAATACCGTTGCTGAAACCTGCACTGATAGCGTCCTTCCTCCTCTCATTCTCCAGATCCCTCTCAGAGACAGGGGCAACAGTTATGGTTGCAGGAGCATTCGAGAATGGACCGGTATTCATAAGGAACATGAAGGAGTTAGGTTTTGAGGGTCCACTAGTATACGTAAGCTCCATCCTGATAGCAACGTCAATAATAGTCTTCTTCCTCATAAGGTCTCTAGGGCCTAAACTGAGATTTCCAATAAGGAGAGCATGGCCTCAACTTGAAAGGAAACTGAGCATGCCAGCGTCAATCAAGATGAGAGATGGAGTAACGCTCTCAATCTTCTTCTTTTTCGTCATAATTCCATCTCTTTTCGTCTCCCTACCATTAACATCAGCCCTATTCGATGGAACATTAAATATGGCCCTTTCAGGTTCAGGTCCATGGAGAGAGTTCTGGCAGAGCGTAATGCTCTCATACTCAATAGGCTTCATCGCTACAGTAATAAATATAGTGACGGGTCTCCCAATAGCACTGGCCATAGCCAGGAAAAAGTTTGGGAAGTTAACGTCGATACTGGATGCTCTCGTGAACATCCCAATAGTTGTCCCCTCAGTCGCCCTAGGAGTCTCCTTAAGCTTCTTTTGGGGATCCTTCGGTTTCATACCTGAATTCTGGCTTCTAGTGCTTTCCCACACCACAATAACATACACGTACTTCATCAGGTCCATGTCAGCGGCTATAGAGAGCATACCGCAGGATGTAGAGGAGGTTGCAAGCACGCTGGGAGCGAAGCCCTTCATGATATTCAGAAGGATAACTGTTCCATTAACGAAATACTCAATCTTCTCCGGTTCAGTGCTTGTCTTCACCAGAAGCGTAGGCGAGACCGGGGCGACATTAGCCGTCTCAAAAACCCTCAAAACAGCCCCTGTTCTAATAGTAGACTGGGTTAAAGGGGTGATTCCGGTATCCCAGTCAACACAGGCCTTGGGTATAGGCTTCCTGATCCTAGCGTCCTTCCTAACCCTTATAATAATCAGGATAGTTATGAGGGGAAAATAATCAGATGCCAAACATCAAACTTGTCAATGTAACCAAAAGATTCGACCAGATAACAGCGATAAACAAGATTAACATAGAGATAAAGGATGGAGAATACATATGTGTACTAGGACCTACTGGAAGCGGAAAAACAACGCTGCTGAGGCTGATAGCTGGAGTAATAAAACCGGATGAAGGGGAGATATATATTGACGGTAAACTTGTGAATGATGTTCCACCCTATGAAAGAAACGTTGCTTACATGCCGCAGCATTACTCCCTCTTCCCGCATATGAAGGTCATCGAAAACGTGTCCTTCGGACCATTAGCGAAGGGACTTGACAGGGCAGAAGCAATACAAGTATCTATGAGGATGCTTGAGATGACTAGGCTTGCTTGGAGGGCAGATTCCTTCCCAAACGAGCTCAGCGGTGGAATGCAGCAACGTGTAGCACTGGCAAGGGGCTTAGCGTCAGGAGCGAAGATACTATTACTCGATGAGCCGCTTGGAGCATTAGATGCAAGGTTAAGGGTTGAACTAAGATATAGATTGAGAGAGCTGGCTAGAGAGAACAATTTGACAACTATACATGTCACGCATGATCAAGAAGAGGCCATGGTAGTTGCAGACAGAATATTCATTCTACGTGAGGGAAGAATAGAGCAGGAGGGAACCCCAACTGAAATCTATAATAACCCAAACAGTATATTCGTAGCAAACTTCATTGGAGGAGCAAACTTCCTAGAAGGCTTCATATCGGAGGAGAAGAACGGAGGCACATTGATAGAGATCCGTGGAAACCTAAAGGTATACGCTTCAAAAAATAGATTTCCAGTTGGAGACAGAGTTGTAATAGCTATAAGAGAGGAGAAAACAAAGATTCACAAAAGAAGAACTGGAAAGAAACCAAATATAATAGAGGGAACAGTAAAGGATGCAAGCTTCATAGGAGAATTCATCATATATGAAGTATCATTGATCAATGGGGACGTAATCAACTGTAAAGTTCCAATAGCAACATCAAAGAAGACCTTCTCAATCGGAGAAAAGGTCCTAATAGAATTGAATCCGGAAGACATAATGGTGTATCCTTACCCTCCAGCTGGATTATACCGAGAGTTGGAGGCTGTATGAGATGCCGACTGTCCGCCTAGCTAACTTAACAAAGAGATATGGAAAGATAACGGCGATAGAAAGGATAAACCTTCAAGTCCATGACAGGGAATACATAAGCATTATAGGGCCAAGCGGATGCGGAAAAACAACGATGATAAAATGTATCGCTGGATTAATCGAGCCTACAGAAGGGGAGATATACATTGACGGTAAACTTGTGAATGATGTCCCCATACAGGATAGGGGAATCGGATACGTCTTCCAGGAAATCGCATTGTTCCCTCACATGGATGTCTACGGAAACGTATCTTACGGGCCAGTAGTGAAGGGCTGGAGCCAAGAGAAGATGAGAAAACTTGTGGAGGAAATGCTTAACCTAGTATCCCTCAGTGATAGGGTTAAAGATTATCCATCAGAGCTAAGTGGAGGAGCGAGACAGAAAGCAGCTGTTGCAAGGGCCCTCTCATCGGGATCCCTACTCCTACTATTCGATGAACCGTTAGGATCACTTGACACTAAAGTCAGAGCTGTACTACGTAGAGAACTGAGGAAGATGGTTAAGGATTTAGGGTTAACAGCGATACATGTCACGCATGATCAAGAAGAGGCCATGGCGATCTCCGACAGAATAGTGATAATGAAGGCTGGAAGGATAGTGGAGATTGGAAAGCCATTAGAACTATATCTCCGCCCAAAAAATCTCTTCACCGCAAACTTCCTTGGAGAAGCAAACTTCATAACGGGTGAGACTGTCAAATCGGGCGGGGAAGAGTTTATAGTAAGATTTAATGGAAAGCAGCTCATCCTCCCGAAGGAGATGGATCCAGAAAGCAGAGATGTGGTTGTTGCTATACGCCCAGAATTCGTAAGGATGAAGAAGACTGGAAAAAGCAGTGATCCATGGACTGGAAAGGTTGAGAATAAAATCTTCATTGGAAGCACGATACGATACAATGTTAAACTGAATAGTGGAGAACTAATCATAGTTAAGTATCCAGCTGAAGAGAGAGGAGGATTCAACGTTGGAGACAACGTCAAAGTAAGGTTTCCACCGGAACATGTACTTGTCTATCCATATCCAGAAGAAGGACTTGAGAAGAGAATATCAATCGAATAATACTTCTAGGTTAAGGTTTAAACCCGATAACGATTCTCTCCGGATGGGTATATACGTTGAAACGTCCTCCCCTAACGAATCCTATAAGCGTTAATCCGGCGCTTTCAGCTATTTTCACACCCATATCTGAGGGAGCAGCCATTGAAGCTACAACTGGGATGCCGACGGTCGCTGCTTTAACAACCATCTCAGACGTTAACCTCCCAGTGGAAGCCAGCAATACACCGTTAAAATCTACGCCGTTAATCGCTGCTCTACCAATAACTTTATCCACAGCATTATGTCTACCAATATCTTCTGAAAAAGCCAATAGCTGTCCATCAACGCTGAACAAGGCTGAGGCGTGAGTTCCACCGGTATCCTTAAAGACATGTGCTTCGGAATTCAACCTTTTAACTGCGTCCAGTACTATCTGAGGACTGAACTTAACTTTGAGAGAACCTATAAACCTTCCAGGCTTCATCCAAGAGCCGGGTGGAACCTTCACTCCCCCGCCACACGCTGAAAGAATCCGCTGAACCCTCCCATCCAACCTTATATCCCTACTAAGATAAACGTTAACCCTTCCAGCAGAAGCCTCTACCTTCTCAATATCATCTAAACCCTCAATCAACCCCTCAGCCAGCAGATGTCCAACCGCCAACTCTCTAATCTGAAAAGGAGAAGCTGAAAAGACAACGTAAAGTTCACCGTTCAAATATAATTCTACATGCCTCTCAAAGACAATCCTATCCCTCAATCTAAGAGTAGAACATGATTTAAGATCAACCCTTAAAATTTCATATTCAACAATTGGTTCTTCTGTATTTTTCAAATCGAATCACCACACCAAAGACTGAGACAGACATGAAAGATAAGATTTGCCAAATATACTGAAGAGCTATCACCGTAGATAGGCGTCACAACATATCTTCCAATCAACTTGAAACGGGCACTCTCAAGAATAAACTTTTATCCAAAAAGTTTAATGTTGAGTGTAGCAGATCCCTTAATAACATGCTGCTCCTAAAAGAAGAGTGATCAATCATGCAGATAAAGGATGTAGATGAAGCTGTTATAACAAGGGCGATACTTGAGAAAAGCCTGAAATTCCTCTCCCAACATGTGGAGTCAGATGTAGCTATTGTAGGTGCAGGTCCAGCTGGGCTCACAGCCGCAAAATACCTTGCTGAGGCAGGATTAAAGACTGTTATATTTGAGAGGAGGCTCTCCTTCGGAGGTGGAATAGGCGGCGGAGGCATGCAGCTCCCAATAATCGTAGTTCAGTCACCAGCAGATGAGATTCTAAGAGAGATAGGCTGTAACCTCGAAGAATTCGAGGAAGGAGTCTACACGGTTAACTCATCTGAGATGCTGGCTAAACTAGCCTACAGCGCTATCAAAGCAGGAGCCCAAATATTACTGGGAGTAACAGTAGACGACCTAATATATAGAATAGAGAAGGATGGAAAAGCGAGGATTGTAGGAGTAGTCATTCAATGGTCATCCGTGATCATGTCTGGAATCCATGTAGATCCGCTAGCATTCAAAGCAAAGGCGGTAATAGACTGTACAGGTCACGACGCCGAGATACTTACGATAGCCTCGAGGAAAATACCTGAACTGAACCTAATAATAGAAGGAGAAAAAGCTATGTGGGCAACAGAAGCTGAAAAAGCAACTGTTGAGAGGACACGTGAGGTCTCCCCTGGACTATATGTTGCAGGAATGGCTGTTGCAACTCTTCATCAAACCCCCAGGATGGGCCCCATATTCGGCGGAATGCTCCTCTCAGGAAGAAAGGTAGCAAACCTTATCATAAAGAAATTAAAGAAGTAAGCGGGCCCTAGAGGCATATAAATTGAAGGTTAAAGTTAAGTATTTCACGACTCTCCGTGAGCTCGCGGGCAGCTCAGAAGAAGAGATAGAACTAAGAAACGGAGAGACACTTGAAGATCTAATAGATAAGATAGCATCGAGATATGGAAGAGAAGCGCAGGAATACCTATACAGCAAGAAAGAAAAAAGGGAAATTGACCCATCAATATACTTCCTAATCAACGGTGTAAACTACAGAACACTCTCTGGACTAAAAACAAAATTGAAAGATGGAGATATAATTGCCATAATACCGCCCATCGGAGGAGGATGGCTACTATCCCTCTTAGACAATAGTAACGTCACCTCCAAAAATAATTCATAAAAGAGAATTACTAGTAGAGCTCGGAAACCTCAAGGAAATGAAACTCCAGAAACTTTTCTTTTTGGGAAGCTTTATATGGGATAGTGCGTAAATATATTACGTAAACTGTTTACATAGGGGAAAATGGGCATGATAGACTGGAAAGAAAAATATATGGAATCATTAAAGGACTGGAAAGCGAGAATCGAGGAATGGAAGGAAGAGATGAAGGACTGGAGTAATCAGGTGAAATCAAGCCTGGGACAAGTCTCCATCCCGATACCTCCAATGCCGCCGCTTCCGCCGCTTCCGCCAATTCCACACAAAGTAATGCCAAGATCAAATGTAGTAGCCTCACGAATAGGTGACGAAGAACTAAGGATAATCGATATGCTGGTTGAAGCCGGTCTCTTCAATACAAGATCCGAAGCGGTAGCCTTCCTAGTAAGCGAAGGAATCAAAGCCAGAAAAGACATAATCGAAAAGGTTTCATCATCATTGGAA
>WAQA01000118.1 GCA_015520475.1 Candidatus Bathyarchaeota archaeon
GAAACTATACCTAACCTTACGAGATCATCACAGAATATACCAGCCAATCAGCCAAGTTAAAAATTAAGATTAAGAGACTCATGGAGAGATTGAAGGATAAAAGCAGAAATCGGAAAAGTTTATAAAGATTTTTCACTATGAGCATTATCAAAATATGAGAGAAAGTCTTGATGCCTTCTAGAGAGTTTTTACGTATGGAAGGTTGTGCCAGTATTGGTTAAGACGAGATCCTGTTTTCCGGCATGTAGGAAGTTTAGATGTGGAAAGAAGGCGCTGGTCTACCATGGAAAGAAGGCTTGGTGCAGATGGACAGATGAACCCTGTGATCTCAAGAACTGCAGCTATGCAATATGCGTAACGAGACGTCTTCTACCCGGAGGAATCTGCGGAGAAACCGTTAAGAGAAAAACGTTTGAGAGGAGAATAGAGGATATAGGACCTACAATAAAGGTTAGAGGAAAAACGTTCAGGAAGATAGGTGAAAGAGAGATATTCTAAAAATGAACTATCTAGCGAGGACCCTCTTAACGATAGGCGGCCTAATCTTTCTGAGGACACGATAACGACATTTCGGACAACGGATACCTAACTCTAATTCCGTAGACTTGACTAGGGCGCCGCATCTCACACACTCATAAACATTAATCTGCTCCTCACCCTCAGACAATCCAATACACCCTTTCCATGAGGATAGCTATTCTCAGATTTAAGTATGTCGATCCATCGATATTCTATATATGAGCAGAGGTTGAATATGGGATGAAGCTAAAGGATGAACTTAAAGGTGTACTGCCGAACCATGAGCTGAAACATGTCCCAAACTCATATGATGTTGTAGGGGACATAGCGATTGTGAGGATTCCAGAAGTAATCCTTCACAGAAGCAGATTGATAGCAGAGGTTATAATGAACAGAGATAAACATGTAAGGACCGTCCTACGTCAAAGCGGACCAGTAGAGGGGGAGTATCGACTGAGAAACCTAGAGTATATCGTCGGAGAAAGGAGGATGGAAACAATACATAGAGAGTACGGCTGCATATTCAAGGTTGACTTGAAGAGCTGCTATTTCTCACCTCGACTCTCATATGAGAGGATCAGAATAGCGAAGCTCGTCAATCCAGATGAAACTATAGTGAACATGTTCGCTGGAGTAGGATGCTTCTCAATCCTCATAGCCAAACATAGAAGAGTGAAGAAGATATACTCTATAGATATCAACCCATCCGCAGTCCACTACCACATCGAGAATAACAGATTAAATAGAGTTGAGGATGTCATAGAGGTTATAGAGGGAGATGCAAAAGACGTCATTAATGAGAGATTGAGGGGGAAGGCTGACAGGGTACTTATGCCCCTACCTGAAAGAGCATACCACTACATAGAATACGCAATATTATCTCTAAAGGAGGGGGGAGGCTGGATACATTATTATGACTTTGAGCATGCAGCAAAAGGTGAGGACCCAATAGAAAAAGTGAAGAGTAAAGTTGACAGGAAATTGACGAGTCTAAAGTGTAATTTTGAGTTAGCAAATGCAAGGATAGTCAGGGATGTAGGGCCGAGATGGCATCAAGTAGCATTAGACATAAAGATAGGGAAGAAGGAAACCTATCAAAGGAAAACGCCATAAAGATTTAACGATTCAAAACCCTCTATTCTATCGAATGGTTTAAGCAGAAGATTAAACGTGAACATAGAGGAGATATTAACGTCCATACAGAAGAAAAATCGGCTAAAAAGGATAATCTTGAGATCCCTAATGGAAAGCGTTAATAGGAGATGATAATTTGATATATTGTTATCGGAGGGATCTGAAATAAAAAGGAGACTTATGGAGATATTGGCATGCCCAATAGATAAACATCATCCATTAGAACTACATGTATTTGAAGAGAAGGAAGAGATAGTTGAAGGTATAATTGTATGCCCAAAATGTCTCAGGTGGTATCCGATTAGAGACGAGATACCCGAGATGCTTCCAGACGAATTAAGAGAGAAGAAGGAAGAGATAGAGTTCTTAAAGAGATGGAGAGAAAAGATTCCGAAGATAATACTCTCAGAGGGAAAACCATTCAACCTTAAAGATGAAGATTAATCTTGATCGGAGACCTGAAACATATTTAATGTAATGTATATGCCGGGTGATCTCCTCCCCACGTGTATGTGTGGGGCTTCCACCATCTTGGCATCCGAGCTCTGGTGGAGGCGTTGCCGAGGTTCCAGCGTTCAACCGGAGGCTTTACGCCTATCGGCCACATCTACTGGTTCGGGACGGATCACTCCGCTCAAAGGACTATCCAGCATCGAAAACAGAAATCCAACACCTAAGTTTATCACAACCCCATCCCCACGCCTCCGCATGGGTTCTCCTTGCGAGGTCAAGATAAAATGTGTAACGGAGAACAATGAACTAATCTTTACATCATCACCTTTGAGGTTTAAGGGGCATCATTAGAAGTCACCATGGAAGCTTACCGTACTTCTTGACATATGAGACGAGTCCTCCGCTGAAGAGGATAACCCATATCTCCTCAGGGAAGGGTTTGAAGCGGTACTCCTCATTCTTCTCTAGGTTCTTTATTAAGCCGCCTTCCAAGTCTATTCGTAACATATCTCCATGCTCAATTCTCTCGGCGTCAACGCATTCTATTACTGGAAGACCCAAGTTTATAGCGTTCCGATAGAAGATTCTGGCGAAGGACTTTGCTATAATAGCGCTTACACCAACATGTTTAAGAACTAGAGGGGCCTGCTCACGGCTGGATCCACAGCCAAAGTTCTTACCAGCAACTATAATGTCGCCTTTACGGAATTTCACGGTAAATTCTGGATCAATACCCTCCATGGCATGCTTTGAGAGCTCATCTAGATCCGTTATGCTGAGCTTATATTTTCCTGGAATAATGAGGTCTGTGTTCACATCATCACCGAACTTCCAGGCTCTTCCCTCAATCAGCTTACTCATCAACCTTTAACCTCCTAGGATCAGTTATCTCACCCTCAATTGCAGATGCAGCTACAGTGGCTGGAGAGGCAAGGTATATCTCAGCATCCATACATCCCATCCTTCCCTTAAAGTTTCTGTTTGACGTGGATACGCATACTTCTCCTGGAGCTAGAATTCCTTGATGGGCGCCTACGCAGGGGCCGCATCCTGGATTACAGACAACGCACCCAGCATCTATAAACGTTTCAATCAAGCCCTCCTTAAGCGCTTGGAGATAGATTCTCCTTGAGATTGGGATAACTATCATCCTAACACCCCTCTTAACTTTCCGACCATCCAAGATTTTAGCGGCTAATCTTAAATCTTCAATCCGACCGTTAGTGCATGATCCGAGGAAGGCTTGGTTTATGGGTGTACCTTCAACCTTGGAGATAGGCTTCACATTATCAACCGAATGTGGACATGCCACCTGAGGCTCTAAATCGGACATGTCAAATTGGAGCTTCGCAGTATACTTTGCGTCTGGATCGCTCTTGAGGATCCCTTGAGGATCAACGTCAACATTCATGTCCTCCAAGTATTTGATGGTCTTCTCATCCGGTTCTATTATGCCTGTTTTAGCTCCCATCTCAACGGCCATGTTACATAGGGTTAACCTTCCTTCAACACTCATCTCCTTAACAGTTGAACCTTTAAATTCGATTGCTTGGTAGGTTGCGCCGTCAGCCCCTATCTCCCCAACAACCTTGAGAATAACATCCTTCGGAGTCACCATCTTCGGAAGTGAACCGTCAATTCTTACCTCCATGGTTCCAGGAACCTTGAACCAAAGCTTACCTGACATAAATACAGCTGCCATGTCTGTTGAGCCTATTCCAGTGGCGAAGGCGCCTAGAGCACCATAAGTACACGTATGAGAATCAGCACCTACAATAAGCTCTCCAGGCTTAACTTGTCCAGTTTCGATCATGATCTGATGGCAGACTCCGGATCCAACCTCATAGAAGTTCGCTCTATAATTGAAGGCAAACTCTCGGATCCTCTTATGAACTTTAGAGAAGGTCTCATTTGAGCTCGGAGCAACGTGATCCAAGACTAGGGATATCGAGTTCGGATTGAAGAGGCCACTCCCCTTCATCTCTTCAAACGCTTCGATGGCAAGGAGAGCTGTTCCGTCATGAGCCATCGCAGAGTCTACATCGGCTATGATGATATCTCCAGCGTAGACGTCTTTACCAGACGCTCTACTTAATATCTTTTCGGATATCGTCTTTCCCAAAATATATCCGTCTCCCAACAGATGGATTGAATAGAATAGGAGGCATTAACTTATTAATCTACGTTTCTTTAACAGAATCTTGTTTATTCCATTTATCATGGCCTCTACACTTGCCATGACAATATCTTCACGTGCCCCCCTAGCAGATACAATATTTCCATCCTTATCCTCAACTTTTATTATGACCTCTGCTACAGCATCGGATCCGCCCGTTAAGGCCTCCAACCTATACTCTCTAAGCTTTATATCAGCCAGTTTCGAAGTGATCTTTTGAACGGCCTTTATAGCTGCGTCTACAGGTCCAACTCCCGTCTCAGCAGCTACATACTCCTCTCCTTCAACAGAGAGTCTAACGGATGCTGTAGGTATGATTCCTCTACCAGTGATGACGGCTAGGTCTCTCAGGTCAATTATCTTCTCCTCAGAGATCCCTATGACAGCCCTTGCAATAGCGAATAGGTCAGCATCAGTCACCGTTTTGCCCTTATCACCTAACTCCTTCACCCGGTTAACTATCTCTCTGAGCTGATACTCATTCGGTTTTATCCCGGCTTCTCTGAGCTCAGCCATTATCCCATGCCTACCAGCTAATTTGCCGGCTATGAGCTTCCGTTTCCTCCCAACAATCTCTGGATCTATCGGCTCAAATGTTGACGGCTTCACAACTACACCTCTCGTATGGATTCCAGATTCATGGGCAAAGGCGTTCTCTCCGACAATAGCCTTGTTAGGCTGTATTATCACCCCGGTGAGACGGGAAACCATCTTGGAGGTTTCATATAGGAGCCTAGTGTTCACTCCGGTCTTCTTCTGGTATATCATGTGTAGAGCCATAACCGTCTCCTCCAACGCTGCGTTACCAGCCCTCTCACCAAGACCATTCACTGTAACGTGGATCTGGGATGCTCCACCCTCCACCCCAGCCAGCGAGTTTGCAACTGCCAATCCGAAATCGTTATGGCAGTGGACACTTAATGGAACATCGACGACCTCTTTAATACTCTCTATAAGTTTTCGCATGGATGATGGACACATTATTCCCACGGTATCCGGGATGTTTATTCTGTCAGCCCCGGCTTCCTCAGCCACTTTACAGACTCTTCTTAGAAATTCCATCCTAGTTCTAGTGGCATCCATAGGTGAGAATTCGCAGATGAAGCCATGATCCTTAATGTACTCAACAGAATTTCTAACTGCTTCTAGAACCTGTTCAGGAGTCATGTTTAAAGCGTACTTCATCTGGACATCAGATGTCGAAATAAATGTATGTATAGAGTTTACGTCGCAGGAGATAGCTGAATCGATATCACTCTTTAAGGCACGAGTTAATGCGCATATCTCCGCCTTCAACCCTATCGACATCAGATCTTTTAGAGCCTTCTCCTCTCCCTTAGATGCTGATGGAAAACCAGCCTCTATCACATCGACACCTAATTTGTCCAATTGTATGGCTATCTCCATCTTCTCTTCTGGTGTCAGAGAAACTCCCGGAGTCTGCTCGCCATCCCTCAGAGTAGTATCAAATATTCTAATGTAATCCATTCCTTGACCTCCTAACAGTTAAAGTTGTATTCTTATTATTTCCTCTGCTATTGCACGGCTCATCTCCAACGTTGTCAATTTACCTCCGAAGTCAGGGATAACGAGTCCTTTACGTATAGACTCTGAGACAGCCCTGTCAATCGCCGCTGCAGCGTTGAGGCAGTCTTGATCATCATACTTCTCACCTAACCATTCAAGCATCATTTTAGATGCAAGTATCATGGAGCATGGATTAGCCGTATGCTTCCCAACTCTTGTAGGGGCGGACCCATGAACAGGCTCAAATATTGCGAAGTTATCACCTATATTTCCGCCCGGAGCCATTCCCAATCCGCCTATAAGCTGTGCAGCCTCATCCGAAAGGATGTCGCCGAACATATTTGTAGTCACAATAACATCATATTTCTGCGGTTCCTTAATGAGCCTCATAGAGGCAGCATCAACATATTGCTCATTGAATGATACTTCAGGGAACATTTTAGAGACTTCCCTACATACCTCAGCGAATAATCCACAGGTCTTCTTCATAACGTTCGCTTTATGAACAGCCGTAACTTTCTTCTTCCTCTTCTGAGCGATGGCAAAAGCTTTCTTAGCTATCCTTTCACATCCGCTACGCGTTATAACCCTAAGACCAATAGCCACATCACCTATCGTAAACTCGAATCCCTTGTAGAGGCCCTCAGTATTCTCCCTTACAAAGATCAGATCTATATCGTCTCTTAGACATGGAGCTCCAGGATAAGCCTTAATTGGCCTGAGATTCGCATAAAGATCAAACATCATCCTCAGCTTAACTATGACATCAGCCGCTGTCTCCCCTACCGGTCCCTTCAAGCAGACATGTGACTCCTTTATTGCCTGTATAGTCTCCTCAGGTAAAGCTACACCTCTCTTCTCAAAACATGCATCTCCAGCTTCGAGCTCTATAAATTCAAGGTCAACATTGAACCTTTCCTGAACCGCCTCAAGAACTTTGAGAGTTGCCTCTGTCAATTCCGGACCGATCCCGTCTCCCGGGATCAAGGATACTTTATACTTAGGCATCCTTCCCCATCCTCCTCTTCAGATGCTCGATTAACCCTCCATCCTCAATTATCTCTAGAATGAAGCTTGGAAGTTTATTAGCGCGGAGACGTTCATTCCTAGTCTCATTTACAATCAACCCTTCAGACAGATCTATTGAGAGAATATCCCCTGGACCTATCTTATCAGAGACCCCTGGACATTCAAGGACAGGTAAACCTATATTGATAGCGTTCCGATAGAAGATTCTGGCGAAGGACTCCGCCAATACACATTTAACCCCCGCATATTTAAGGG
>WAQA01000119.1 GCA_015520475.1 Candidatus Bathyarchaeota archaeon
CATATTCTCTCACTTATGAGCTATCTGCCGCTTCACTTATTTATTTATTGGCGTAGATGCCAAAATAGTTTATATCATAGTCCACCATTTAATTAAGTGTGATAGAGGATGAAGGGTGTAAATGTTCCATTAGAGAGGGTTGACAAGTACGTTTGGCGTATACCGCAGAGCTACAAGCGTGGGATGAATGTTCCGGGAGTAGTCTTCGCCGATGAAGTATTACTGGAGAAGATGAAGACTGATAGGACTCTAGAGCAATGTGCAAACGTGGCGCATCTACCCGGAATATATAAGCATTCAATAACTCTTCCGGATGGTCATGAGGGATATGGTTTCCCAATAGGCGGTGTAGCCGCCACAGATTATGAGGTTGGAGTTATAAGCCCGGGAGGAGTGGGCTACGACATAAACTGTGGGGTCCGCCTCTTAACAACAAGCCTCACAGAAGATGATGTGAGACCTAAACTGAGGGAGCTGATAGATGTCATATTCAGGAATGTTCCATGCGGGCTTGGAAGCCGAAGGAGAGACTTTAAGGTTACATCTCATGAATTTGACCGTATAATAGTGGAGGGAGTTGAGAGAATAGTTGATCAAGGCTTCGGCTGGCCTGAGGATATTGAACACTGTGAAGAGAGAGGTAGGATGGATGGTGCTGATCCATCAAAGGTCTCCTCAACCGCTAAGAGCCGCGGTATAGGACAGATTGGAACTCTCGGATCCGGAAACCACTTTCTTGAGATACAGCGGGTTGATCGAATCTTCGACGTTAAAACTGCTAGGGCATTCGGGATAGATCGAGAAGGTCAAGTAACAGTTATGATACACTGCGGATCCAGAGGATTCGGTCATCAAATATGCTCTGACTATCTACGTGTGATGGAGAGGGCTGTCCATAAATATAAAATCTCACTTCCTGATAGGGAGTTGGCATGTGCTCCTGGAACAAGCATGGAGGCTGAAGACTATTATAAGGCGATGTCCTGCGCGGTAAACTTTGCCTTTGTAAACCGGCAGATGATCATGCATTGGGTCCGTCAGAGCTTCGAGCATGTGTTCAAGGAAGACGCTGAGAAACTCGGATTGAAGCTGATATATGACGTTGCACATAACATAGCGAAGATAGAGGATCATCAAGTTGATGGGAAGAGGAGGAGGGTATGGGTTCACAGGAAAGGCGCGACTAGAGCTTTTCCACCTGGACATGCTGATGTTCCAAGCGATTATCGAAGCTATGGTCAACCAGTTATAATACCCGGATCCATGGGGACAAGTTCATGGCTTCTGGTTGGTACAAGTAAGGCTATGGAGATATCCTTTGGATCAACTGCTCATGGAGCTGGTAGGATGATGAGTAGGGCGGCTGCCAAGAAACGTTTCTGGGGAGACAAGGTGAGAAGAGAACTTGAGAGTAGAGGGATAATTGCGAGGTCAGCCAGCGCTGTTGTATTGGCTGAGGAGGCGGATCCTGCTTATAAGGACGTTGATAGAGTTGCGGAGGTCAGTAACAATGTTGGCATAGCCACCTTCGTAGCTAGGCTTGTTCCATTGGGGGTTGTGAAGGGCTGAGCATCATCCCCCCTCAAGAACATATCATTTAAGAATGAACATTACCTGGTTGACATGTGGATCCAGTCGTTTAATGTTGGTGCTTGGGAATCTCTTCCTCATCCTTCTACGAGGAGTTGTTAACGTTATTCCATTCTGATGGAGAATGTCCCCAGAGATTAACTTATATATGGTCTGTGCATTGAGTTAGGAGAGCTGAAGTTAATTAACAAAATCTGGGTGGAGGAGTGTCCATTTAATGTCTGGTAAGAGGTGTGTTGGTAGGCGTAGGCGGAGGGCGGATGATGTTGAAATCGTATATAGGCCTGCTAAACGCATAATAATCCTAGATTACTTCCAATTCTCAAAGGATGCTCTGGCTCAGATGTTTGCTAGATTGATACATTCCGGTCTTCCAGTTATGGCGCAATGGGCTGAAGGGGTCCTCTTTATACATTTCCCATTGAATCCTGAAACGAATGATCTGATGGATAGCTATCTTAAAGGCGAGGTTGTATGGAACACTGTGAACTTCGCTTTGATGCCAAAGTATTCTCCGTTCATCAAGGTTGCAGGTCTGGAGGTTCCAGTTATAAATGTTTCTGACCATCCGATACTTAGAAAGGTTGCTAAGTGGCTGAAGCAGCACGCCAAAGAGGAGAAATAGAAATCATTAGATGTTTACCTATCTCGGCTTTATCTCTACCTCTTCTCCCTTTATTGTGATTAGGCCGAAACGTTCCATCATGGAGAGCTTCTCGTTTATTATTCTTGCTGTCTCATCGTCTCCTCCGAAGGCGTCTATTATATCCTGCTTCCTAGCCTTACCATTATTCTTGATGAGAAATTCATGTATCATATAATCTTGTATCTCGGACAAAATTCTCCACCAATCTAATAGCGTCGCCCAAATCAATATCTGGCTTCAATCATCAATAATTGAAAGTGTATGAACATGTAGATTAGTCTTTCTGTATCGCTTCCATCCTTTACGTAAACATTTATCTTGACCTCGCAAGAAGACCCCCGTCTGTAAGGGTTGGGCAGTTCACTTCAGAGGCCACTAAGTGAACCTCAAAGTTAACTATAAATATTAATGAATAGATTAAGAGAGCTGAGAAACCGTATTTGAGGTTTGATGATAAATGCCATATTGTAGAGATTGTGGTACGAAGATGCCTGATGACGCTCTATTCTGCCCTAACTGCGGTAGACCTGTTGAGGAGAAGACCTCCGCCTCTCTAAGCCTAAAAGAGATTACAGTACGGTATATAATCATCGGATTGATAGGCGGCTTCCTCTCGATAACGATAAGCTCACTGCTGAATACTAATCTGTACTTTATTCCAGCCTTCCTCTCCTCAATCTTGATAATATACATGTATAGGATCCGCGACTTTAAAGATTCTCTCCTAGCAGCCTTCTCGATATATCTCTTCTATGATGGGATCCTAGGGGGCTTTATACTTGGATATTCCTTCATCTCAAATGTTCCATATGAGATGGTGTGGCTTCCTAAGCTATGGGAGGTTATCTTGTACGCTTCAAGTCCAATTTCAGCCTTTGTCGCTGCCTACATTGGGGTGAAGATTACCCCTGAGAAGAAGAAGGCTCCTGTCGTGCTTCCTCCGAAGGGCGGGAAGCCTCAGGGAGGAGTCATCTACAGCTATGATCAACTCTCCTCTGAAGTAAAAATCTGAAACTGCCCCTCTAAGATATGCTTTAGAGCCTTTACCTCTTCATCTGGATGATTGCATATTCAGGGAGTGGACCATTCCAGATTCTTCTCTGATATCTCCTGCCAGCATCTCCGGCAGATCGGCAAGAAATCCCCGTTATAGTATATGCTTACTTCGATATCCGTGTTCCTACATTCACTATTCCATGGATTCCTGCAATGTATTCCTTGCTGCAGCTGTTTTGAGGTTTCATCTCTAATCTTCTTACTGGTCTTCTCTCTTCTCTTCCTCGGCTTAAACTTTTTGATCTCTTGGTTGTTCTTTACTCTCTTCATCGACTGGTTAGGATTGAATATGCCCTCCATTATCTTCGAGTTTATCCTTTCGAGTTCTTCCTTGTCTATCCAGCCATCTATATGACGGAATCTCAGATCTGCAAGTATAATCTCCAATGTTTTGATCTGTCTATCAAATATTTCATCTTCTCTCTCTAAGGTCTCTATTAAATCCTTGATCTTACCCTTAACCACTGTAATTCTATTCATCATCAGTTTATACGGCTTTATAGGTATCCTTCCCGAGTTGAAGAGGTCTTCCAGCACCTTCTCTCTTCTGTTTATTCTCTTCAGCTCGGAGCTGAGGCGCTGTCTAATATCCTGGAAGTACAGAGGCTCCACCGGTGATGGGTATGGAGCAATTAATGAATTAATCTTTTTAATATGATGGAATATGAAGGCATAACATGTGCTGATTCAATCTCTCCATTGTTGTGACGGTAAATATTCAAAGATGTATGTGCATGTCGCCGTATATACACTTAAACTTGGTAATGGTAATGCTGATGCCTCTATGAATGCTGTTCTATTCGGTGATGTGGTGATCGGGGATGGTTGAGTCGAATTTAGGGCTTTCATAGGCGGATATGCAGATGTTGAGACGTATATGCATATGAAGGAATCCCATATAATCTGAACATGTATACCTAAATGATAGAAAGACTATTATCTTCTTTCATTCACCGTGATCTCAAGGGTGATCGCTTGTCCAAGAAGTTTACGAAGAAGTGGGAGTCAAGCGGTAGAAGAATAATTAGGAAAGGTAAACCCCTGAAATTCCATTTAAACTATGCTGTTAATCGTCTGGAGCAGCAGATACAGAGAATAAACAGCTACATTAACAGGTATGAGGAACGGGATAGAGAGCTCTTCGAGAGAATTGTGAAGGCGTATGAGAACCGTGACAATAAACATGCTAATATGCTTGCAAATGAACTGTCAGAGGTGAGGAGGCAGAGGAACCTCCTGATGAATGCTAAGCTAGCTCTTGACAATGTCTCCTTAAGGCTTAGAACAATACTTGAGTTCGGTAATTTTGTATCTGCAGTCTCACCGGTTATAGATGCCTTGCAGAGTATAAGATCAAGCGTTTCCGGGATACTTCCTGAGGTGGGAAGTGAGCTGAGCAATATAGGGATCGAACTTAACGATCTCGTTGTTGAGATGGGTCAGAGTACAGGAGCAGAGTTCGACTTCAGCGTAGGCAGTGAAGATGCAAAGAAGATATTGGAGGAAGCTGCTGTAGTTGCTGAGAACAGGACGAAGATGAGGCTTCCAGATTTGGCTGATGGCGACCTTCAGACTGAAGGAAGCCTAATATCCAGGGATGACGGAAAAGATATGAGATGATGAGGAACAGGTCTCCATACAATTAGAGGTATTTGGTAATCTTCTCCTGATACAATGTATCCTTCAATATTCTGCTTGTATCTATCCATTCATTAATGTTAACTGTGAACTTCGATCCTATATAGCTTAGCGCCTCCTCTATATTATTATATTTTAACGGCTCCCTCTTCAGGGCTTGCCTTACACATTCACGGTTAATCCATACCCCTAATGGAGTCAAGTATCCAGGATGGATCTCCCTCATAGCTAGAACTGTTGCCTGTCTCCTCTGGAAGGCGAGATGTTCGGCTACGGCTAATCTAACAGCATAGTAGCATCCTCCTATAGAGGCGTAAGTCTTTCTTCCCCTATAACCTTCCCAGTCACCGCCCAGAGCAACACTGTCGCATCCTGGATTCCATGCTGTTCCAGGATACCATGCCTCAATCCATTCATAACTCCAATTTGACGGCATCAATAATATGATAAATCTGTTTCCTAGATACTCGAACTCATAGATCCTATACTCGTTTATTGGAGGGTTCCTTTTAACCCTCTCCTCTATCAGCCAACGTGATATTATAGGGTCAACCGCCGTTATACTCCATCTTGTTGGAACGATTCTTCTGTCCTTTTTAATGCCGAACGCTCCGATGCTGAATGCCCTCTGAATCTTTGAGATAGGCGTTCCCTCAATATATAATTTGATAAGTGCTTCCTCAGCCTTTAAGTCCTCATCTCCATAGGCCTTCTCTATGTTCCTATCTATTTTTGATGTTCCAATACTCATTTTTCTTATGATCCCTGAGGGGCCGACAGGCTGTGTTTCGCTGTCGAAGAGCACCCTTCCTGAAGGCTTCTTCTTAAAGATTACTTCGGCGTCGACTGGTCTTCCGGAGAGGGCTAGCTCTAAAGTCTCATCTATCATCCTCCCAGCCTTCTCTGGCCTTTTAACGTTAACCCTAAACTTTCCCCTTACCAGTTTAGTTCTGAAGTCGATTATCTCATCTATTGTCTTACCTATCCATCCCTCCGGGAAATCTAGGATTGAGGTGTCCCCGGTTAATGGGGGAACTAAAGGTCCAGCGTAAACGTTTGGGTAGCCCATACTTCCTACAAAGACGGCTGGCGGAGATGATCCGTGGAGCTGCTCATCTCTTATGCTGCTGTCAACCTTCAATAGGGAATTCATCTTCAGGATGGATGGGCATCTGGTTCTTCCGCATAATAGCCTGCTTCCTCTACATATTATGCATATGCTTCCCTTTCTAACTTTGACTCTTACTCCTTCAAGGTTTAGGTCTCCAGCTACTCCCTCGTTTGTGATTAAATGTTCAATCCATGGGATGCGTTTCTTAACTTTCTTTATGAACTTCTTATATTGCTTCTTCTTCATGTTTATCCCTTAAACCTCTTCGAGGGAGGAATCTTCAGCTATTGATGTATGACTGTAACGTTCTCCACATTCATTATTGAGCGTTTTATTCCAGTAATCATTAAACGTTAAGGGCCTGCTCAAATATCAAGCCCTATCCATTAATAATTATGTCTCTCCTATTGATTATAGGTTTATGGGTTCATGTTTCTCTGCTGACTCCAGCATGGCGAGTATTGTATATGTTACGGCTCTTCCATCCTCGACGTCAGGTCTAGGATTAACATCCTCCTCTAGACAGTGTATAAAGTAATCTACTGAATTAAACCACCATCCGACAACTTTATAGTCAAGGTCTATTGGGCTGCATGATGGGAATGAAGCCTTCTCAGTGTAGGCTTGGAGTCCCTGTTCGAATTGATCGATTTTTACGTATCCCTTTGTTCCGATAATCTCGATTCTATGATCCACGATGTTCGGGGAGCTCTCAGGCAGTATCCAGCTCGTTTCAAAACAGGCTGTTGCCCCATTTGAATATTCCACTATGGCTGTTAATGTGTCATGTGTATCTATCCCTTTGGATCTCAGTAGTCCCTCGGTCTTTGAAGCGTATACCCGTTTGGCCTCTGCATCAAAGAACCATCGGATCATATCTACCATGTGGGAGAGGAGGAACCATGTAGGTGAGGATCTCCCCGACCACGAGAGCATCCTTGTAGGCACGTAGAGGGTGTTACTTAGCTTCGCATATGCATGTTTAGGCCTTCCAACTTCACCGTTAAGTATCATGTTCTTGACTGTTCTATGTTGAGGTCTCATCCTGTTAGCGTAGTTAACCATGAGCTTCCGTCCAGTTCTCTTAACAGCGTTAACTATCTCATCTGCGTCTTCGATTGTTGTGGCCAGCGGCTTCTCCACGATCACGTCTTTCCCAGCCTCTAAGGATGCGATAACTGGATCTTTATGGGCGAAGTCTGGGGTCGCCACGGCTACAGCGTCTATATCGCTTCTCTCCAGCATATCCCTATAATCAGTATAGAAGCTTTCTGCTCCATATCTTCTGCCGATGTCCATTGCACGTTGAAGGTTTATGTCGCATGTTGCTATGAGAGTTGCTTTCTCAGATTGGAAGTATGCCTGAGCATGTTTCTCACCCATTATTCCGGATCCTATAATGCCGAACCTAATCATGACTGGCTGCCCCTAAACCTTTATAATCTCCAGTTTAAAGATGATACTGTTAAGATAAGGTTTTTGTGGCTTCGGGGAGCCTTACTCTTTTGGAGGTGATCTGTTGTAGGTGCTTTTGAGTGGCTCCTCGAAGCCGTTAAGAAGGCTAGGATATTCAGGCGTAATAAGGTTTCGGTTGAGTATAAGGTTAGGGC
>WAQA01000120.1 GCA_015520475.1 Candidatus Bathyarchaeota archaeon
GTTTTAGTGATGGATACCTCTCCAGCAGCTATACTTGGCTGCCTAAGCGATCCAGAGATCAAAGGATACAGTGACATAATAGCGGTTAACGTTGGAAATTGCCATACAATGGCTGCACTAATCTCAAATAGAAGAATAATCGGATTGATGGAGCATCACACACATTTAATGGATAAGGATAACATAGAAGCCCTCCTAATAGACTTTGCAGATGGAAAACTTAGCAATGAAGAAGTATTCAATAATGGAGGACACGGCCTAGTATTTTTAGAGGATCCACCAGGATTCTTCAAGATAGAGAAGGTAGCTGTTACTGGACCTAACAGAGACTTACTGGCTGGGTCAACCCTCCCAGTCCACTTTGCAGCCCCAGCTGGAGATGTAATGATGACTGGAACTATGGGCCTCGTTGAAGCGGCAAAGAGGAGACTCCTATAACGCTCTATGGAGGACGGAATGTTGAAAAGAGATTTCTCCAATCTAACATCTATAGATGAAGCGTTAGAGAGAATACTTGAGTATTTTAGGGGACCTCTAGGATCAGAGAGAGTTCCAGTCCATGAGTCTGAAGGCAGAGTCCTAGCTGAAAATATAGTTTCAAACGTGAATATTCCGCCATATCCTTCCGCATTGATGGATGGATACGCTGTTAGAGCACAAGATACAATCGCAGCTTCAGAGGGAAAACCTATTAAATTGAGGGTTATAGGAACCCTGAAGCTGGGAGAGAAGAGGGAGTTTAAGGTTAGATCTGGTGAGGCCTGTTACATTCCGACGGGAGCCTTCCTCCCATCCGGAGCGGATGCCGTCATCAAAGTTGAAGATGTAAAGGTCCAGGGAGACTGGATATTAATATCGAAGAGAGTTAAACCGGGCGAGTATATATCTCAAGCAGGTGAAGATGTTAGGAGAGGAGAGACTATCTTTAGAAAGGGACATCTCATAAGACCATACGATCTTGGGATCTTAGCCTCCTTAAGAGTTTGGGAGGTGGAAGTTGTAAGGAGGCCTAAGGTAGCCATACTCTCTGTCGGGGACGAGCTAGTTGACTATCGTAATCCAGTCTTTGATGAAGTGAAGGTTATTGACAGCCACCGTCTCATGATATCTCAGATGGTGAAGATAAGCGGGGCTGTCCCCTATGATCTGGGCATAGCACCTGATGATCCGGCTGTAATCGCTGAGAAGCTTCGGGAAGGATTAGTAAAGGCCGATATCATCTTAACGATTGGAGGATGCTCCCAGGGCCCCATGGATTTCGTTCCAGACGTTATAGATTCGCTGGGTAGTCCAGGTGTAATCGTCCATGGAGTAGCCGTTAAACCTGGAAGAGTGAGTGGACTGGCCGTTGTCGACGGTAAACCCATAATAATCCTCCCTGGATTACCGCAGTCCACGCTTGTAGGGTTTATCCTGTTCGCATTACCTATAATTAGGCGTATGCTCGGGCTTCTAGAGAGAATGCATCCACACATCGATGCAAATATGAAGGAAGAGATAAGATTGACACGTGGGATTAGGCGATTTATACTAGTTAAGCTTATGGAGAAGGAGGGAACAACCTACGCAACTCCAATATTCGGAGAATCCAACATACTCAGCAACATAGCGAAGGCTGATGGATTCATTTTAACATCTGAGAATGAAACTCTCATAAGAAAACTGCAGCGAGTTAGGGTATTCCTACTGTGACTGTTTACGCAGCCGACATATATTACTCTTGATCCTTGATCATGGATGCTTTATAGGGTTCATCTTGCATAGGTATGGGTAAGCCTTGGGATTCATCAGGCTTGATCTCCCTTCTTGGTTAATCGGGGACTTATCAGCCTCCTTATCCCACTTCTGAATAGTCCTAATGTAAACTCCAAGTAGACTTGAAGCCTCCTTCATAGCGTATAGTTGTTCCATCCTAATTACCAAGTAATACATTTACAGTTACACAAGGCGTTGATTCTTCCTGGAATGTTGTTGCTTAGTTCGTTTATGGTATGTATCCGAGGGCTCTTAGCCTCCGCTCTTCATCCTTCGATTCTAGATCAGGTAGATTCTTTCTTATTAGGAATATTATGTATTCGGTTGTGCTTCTGTATCCTGAGCCCTCTAAGGCTTTGGTAAGTCTCTCATATAGTGGCCGAGGGATCGGTATATTAACATACTCAACCAACTTTTACTCCTCACAGTATCTTTAATTGTTCATACCTAAAAATTTTCCAGCATCTTCCCTGAAGAGATATTTGCCTTTGACACATGAATTATATTGCATATTCAAGTAAATTATCTATCATTTATTTTTCATTTACATAAGACTAATAAGTCATTGATAAGAGACTTATAGGGGATTGAGAATGGAGAATCACCTATCTATCTTAGAGAAGAGGAGCATATCAATAATAAGAGAGGCTAAGGCACAGTTC
>WAQA01000121.1 GCA_015520475.1 Candidatus Bathyarchaeota archaeon
GCTGATGAACACAACGGAATACGAGTAGTTTATTCAGGTTTCATTATCTTCATAGCGAAGCTGCTAAGCATCCTTACAGGATTTGCATTTACAATAATGGTTGTGAGAGCTTTAAGTCCGTTGGAGTATGGGATCTGGGGGAATATTGGAGATGTACTCTCATACTTTGTCTTCTTTGCTAGTACCATTCCATTTTGGACGACGAGGTTTATGGCGAGGGGTTTCAGGGACGCTGCAAGAACCGGTGTGGTAGCTAATATCTTAGTCTCAGCGGTTACATCTGTAACGTATCTGGCGGCTGTGCCTTACATAACAATCCTTCTGGGTATCCAGCAACCCTACACGGTCCTCTACGTTATAATTGCAGCTCAGATACCGGAACTCTATATCCTCTATACTCTGGAATCAATAATCTATGCGAGGCGCCCTCAACTTATTGGGTATGGCACATTGATCTATGAGATTGCAAAGGTGGGGTTAGGCCTCATTTTTATAGTGTATTGGAAAATGAAGATTGAAGGGGCCATCTACAGTATAATCATAGCGTATGTCCTGCAGATCCTCTTCTATGCAAGGAATATATGGGATTATCTTAAGGGTAAGGTTCAATGGAGCTTCATTAAGGAATGGTCTAAGGGTTCCTTGGTGACCGTATATGAGGCTATTGGAAGTAGACTATCTATTCTTTCGTTGATATTGCTGTTTAGTTATGCTGGGGAGCGGGCGAGAGCATATTATGGCGCCGCCTTAACAGTGGCCGTGGTCATAAGCCACTCAATCTTTTTAACTTATGCTCTGTATCCGAAATTGTTGTCTGAGGATGGAAAGGGCGACATTACTACGTCTCTTAGGATCTTCTTCACCTTCTCTATACCGATGACTCTTGGAATAATCGTCTTAGCAGATTCTTACTTGACGATTCTCGGACTTAGATATGCTGTTGCTAAATATACTCTCCAAATATTGTCCATAGACATTTTCCTTTTCAGTTTTTCTGAGGTGCTCCATAGGATCATAATGGGTGTGGAAAGGGTGGATGAGGAGGCCAAGATACCTCTGAGAGAATTAACTAAAACTCCGATTTTTAAAACCTTCACCCTAAGATATGTACGTTCCATATTCGTTGTGACCCTAACCTACGTAATCCTAATCTTTATAAGTAGAGATTATCTTGTAGCGGCGACATACGTGGCCATGATCTTTCTAATCTCCGACATCATCGTTTTGATCCTGAGATATATTATTGTTAGGCGATGTATCTACTTTAAGATGCCATATGGGAACATCATGAAATATCTTCTTTCATCCTCTTTCATGGCTGTTATTCTCCTCATCATTCCCCATCCAACTAGGATAACTCCTACCTTCTTGGTTACGCTCCTTGGAGCAGTAATCTATGGTGGATTGCTATATCTGCTGGATAACGAAACTAGACATCTGATCCATTCTCTCATTAAAAAATTTAAATCTGAGAATGTTTAGGTTTGTGTTAAACTATTCAGTTATGACGATGTCTATCTTGTCTTCTCTCTTCTCTTCCATCTGAGATTCTTGCTTCTACATTTTCTGCATTTCTTGGCCGTTGGAGCATTCCTAACCCCGCATTTTCTGCATATCTTCATGTATAATCTTCTCTTCTGTGCGATGCTCTTCTTCACTAGATCCATGACTGGCATTGTCTTCCCGCCTCTTAATACTGTTAAGTTTCAAATGTCAGAATTATTGTTGTATTAATAAAGGTTTTGGATAAGTCCTTCCATAATTTTTAATAGTTTTTCACTATAGAATGTTAGGGAAGTGATATATATGAATGCTAGAGAACGATTTTTAGAGGTCTGCTCATTCGGTAATCCAGATAGGATTCCCTTGGCTGTTGGCGGTGTTAGACCTGCTACTAGGAGACGATGGATCTCCGAGGGCCTCCCTGAAGATGTGGATGTTCAGGATTATCTTGGATATAGACATTGTAGTATAGGAGATGTATGTATAACCTCTTCTCCTGGTGAGGGTTTTCTGTGGAAGCCTGATCCGAAGGCGATTAATTTAGGGCCTATCCCACCATTTGAGTATCGGATTCTAAGGGAGGATGAACGTTATAGGGTTTGGATTGACAGTTTAGGTATTGTGCAGAGGGGCTTCCAGGAGGATTGGAAGGACGGTTGGAGCGGTTTTGCAACTAGAGTCTTCATGGAGTTTCCAGTTAAGAACATGAAGGATTTTGAGGAGATGAAGAAGCGGTATAACGTGAATGATCCGTTAAGGTATCCGAAGAATTGGGATCAAATGGTTAAGAAGTATAAGCGGAGAGACTATCCGCTCTCTATGACTATTAGGGGTCCTTTCTGGTGGACTAGGGATATGGTCGGCCTAAATAAAATACTCACTGGCATATATAGGGAGCCTGAATTCATCTCTGAGATCATGGATTTCTGCGCTGAGTTTCATGTTGGGGTTCTTCATAGGGCATTAGACGACATAGAAGTTGATTATGTAATTATAAATGAGGATATGGGTTATAAGAAGGGTCCAATGATAGGCCCTGAAGCTGTTAAGAAGTTTATGGGTAACGCTTACAAGGAGATAACCAAGTTCTTCAAGGATCATGGGGTGAAGGCTATTATTATAGATAGTGATGGTAATGTTGAGCCGCTGATACCCGTCTGGCTTGAACTTGGAATAAATGGAATCTCTCCATGTGAGGTTGCAGCTGGTATGGATGTTGTTAAGTTGGGGCGGAAGTATCCTAGGTTAATCATGATGGGCGGCATAGATAAGCGTAAGCTGGCTGGAGACAAGGAGGCTTTGAGAGAGGAGGTTATGTATAGGGTTCCACCGCTTGTTGAGAGGAAGGGGTACTTCCCAAGGGTTGACCATGCTGTGCCACCTGATGTACCATTAGAGAACTTTAAGTACTTCATATCATTACTGAAGGAGATATGTGGGTGGGCGGACTAATCTCTGAGAGGATAAGCTATCACCTTTTACTGGACCTAGATATAAGATCCTATCTCTTCACATCCACTTAATCTTAAGGTCACCGTGAATCTCATGTAATCCTCCTATCATCAACCATTGACATATCAAATAAACATACATAAAACATTTATATTTCCTAATTGTTAAAGTTTTATCGTTCTCAGATGGGAGCTGTGTTCTTAATGGATGTTTCCTCTTCCCTATACTGGTATGGAATTATCCCTCTGATTATAATAGGAGCCGTTATTTTAGGTGTTATCTTTCTGGTTATAATAGGCTTGCTTGTGAGCAGGAGAGTATCTGTAGATCTAAAGGTTGGAGGGGCCATCACGTTAACTCTTGCTTCAATTATTCTCTTAAGTGGCTTCTGGTGTATGTTCCTCTCACCAACAGCATCATACTCCCATATGAAGGATAGCTTCTACCGTCAAGTGTCAGTGACGGGATCTGGAGAATGGATATACTCCTTTGATGTTGAGAGGAAGAATATCCTATCTGGCTCGATTAACTTTGCCGGGTCCTCACTTAATGTTGGAGGCATCGTTAATGTCAGCGTGATTGATCCAGACGGTGAAGTTGTCTGGTTTGAGAAGTTGTCCTCAAAATCTGCCTATGTCTACTTTAACCTTAAAGCTCTGAAGTCTGGCGTGTACCAGGTTAGAATCAGCAACCTCATAGGTGAGGATGTCCCATTAATCGTTCAGGTTAAGGTGTATGAGAAGGTTGCTTATAGGCCTCTTGAGCCTCTTGGACAGTGGCTCTCTCTCATCTCATTACCTATATTCGGGTTGGGTATATGGGCTTCCGATGTAATATCGGCTCTTCGTAGGGGAAGAATATAGTCGAAGTTAAATTAGTTCTAACTTTTCACTCCATGATCCCATATAATAAAATTGTTGATTCCTTTTTCGCCTAGAAAATCTTTGAATAGTCTCTCTTTACTCTCTTGAGCTCCTCTCTGGCTTTCTCTCTCACCATCTCCATCACCACCCTTATTGGTTTTCCGGTCCTGTAGGCTAACCTCTTAACATCCTCGTATTCAGGTTTAATTTGAAGTACTCTGCCTTCACTGTCCATTGATACCTTAATCTTAATAGTGTCCTCTACATCGAAGATTCTGACTTTTATGGGAACTGATTCTCTATTGAGTATTCTCCGTTCACATCTTTGTATTCGTACGCCGAGGCTTCCAGTTTCTTCTATTATGGTGCGGGATAACTCTTCAGCATCTTCTATGTCCGCTATCACCTTCAGCATGTATCCCGGCCTATTCTTTTTTGTGAAGATAGGGATTACATTCACGTCTCTAGCTCCCTTAACCAGCAGTTCATTTATTAAGTGGCCTATAACCTCCCCCGATATATCGTCTAGGTTTGTCTCTATCACTGAGACCTCATCTCTTGGCAGATGATAGCCTAACGGCTCACCTGTGATTATCCGGAGGATATTCGGCATATCTTTTAGGTCTCTCTTTCCAGCGCCATACCCGATTCCTGAAGGTTTTATTGGAGGATAAAACTGTGTGTATTCATCGGTTAGATTCACTATTATCGCGGCTCCGGTTGGCGTTGTTAATTCTGATGCGACCGGGCCGCCTATGATCGGAGCTTTCCTTGACTTAAGAATCTCCAATGTTGCCGGGGCTGGACTTGACATTATTCCATGGGAGAACTTGAGGAGTCCTCCTCCAACAGCAACCGGGGTTGAGTATACCTTCGCGTCGAATAAGTCCAAATCGTCCAGTGCGGCTGCTGCTCCTATTATATCGGCTGGCGTGTCTATCTGTCCAGCTTCATGTAAGTGGACATCCTCAATTTTCCTACCATGAATCCTTGCTTCTGTCTCGATTAATGTTCGAATTGTTCCAGATGCAAATCTGAAAGCGTCATCTGAAAGATTAAGCTTCTTAACGCCCTCCTCAACTATCTTGATTATCTCTCCTCCTCTTATGCCGTGAACTTTCTCTGTTGTGATGCTGATGCTCTTCGCCTGGATTCCCCTCCTATACACATCTTTGATCTTCACTTCGATCTCGCCGTATTCTCCTGTGCTCTCAATTGTCTTTATGGCTTCAATCACTCTTTCAGGGTCTGCGCCTAGATCTATAAGGGCGCTTAGGAACATGTCGCCGGATATCCCGGCTGATCGGCAATCTATTATAACTGTTCTCTCTTGAGGCGTCATTACTAATCATTATCAATTAGTCTTTTATTAGATGATATAGGTTATGGTATAGATGTTGATGTTTCCGGGTGTATATTATGAGGGAGATACTGGAGAGGGTTGTGAAGGGTGAGATATCCATTGATGAAGCTGAGAGGATGATTAGGCTCTTAGCCATAGAGGAGATTGAGGGTTTAGCGAGGATAGATGTTGGTAGAGAGTTCAGGAAGAGTGTGCCTGAGATTATCCTTGCTGAGGGGAAGAGACCTGAGGAGCTCGCTAAGATAGCTTTGAAGATGATGGAGATGAATGGTAGGGCGATAATCAGTAGGGTGAGTGAAGAGCAGATGCATGCTGTGAAGAGAGCTGCTCCTGAAGACTCTGTGATAGAGATAAACGAGGTTGCCAGAACAGTTATTCTAAGGAAGAAAGGTTTTCAGGTGAGGGAGACCGGCGGTAAAATAGGGATAATTACGGCTGGAACATCGGATATTCCAGTGGCTGAGGAGGCAAGGGTGATCGCTGAGGAGATGGGATGCAAAGTTTTAAAGGCTTATGATGTAGGTGTCGCTGGGATACATAGGTTGATTCCTCCTTTGAAGGCCATGATGTCTGAGGATGTTGACGTTATAATAGTGGTTGCTGGGAGGGAGGGTGCTCTACCATCGGTTGTAGCTGGTATTGTTGATAGGCCGGTGATAGCTGTTCCAGCATCAACCGGATATGGTTTTGGAGAGAGAGGTGTTGGGGCCTTGATGGCTATGTTGCAGTCCTGCTCTCTCGGCTTAGCAGTTGTGAATATTGATGGTGGAGTGGCAGCCGGGGCCATAGCAACGATGATAGCTAATAGAGCAGCGAAATTTAGAGTAAAGAACCAATAAAGCAGCAAATGTAAATCTTTATCTCTTAATCCTAAAGGAAGAATCTGATGCTTATGCCATATGGGCTTCCACTCTGTTTTTGGTACTCTCAACGTGAATATTCCCTCTTTTGATACGCTATGTTAATATATGTGCGTGCCCATCTTCATTCTACAGCTAAGGATCATGGATTGAAGGCTGGATGTCGAAGCGGCATTCTCCTCTTAATCTCAGCGATCCAGCTGGATAGAAGGTTAAAGAGGTGAAAGGAATGAGTTATAGAGGCAGAAGCTTCAGCGCTAGAAGTTATGGTCGGCATGGAATATCAAAGCCTGCGCCGGTTAAGGAAGGAGAGGAATACGAGGCTGACATAAGCGAGATAAGCCGTAGAGGCGATGGTGTAGCTAAGATAGACGGCTTCATAATATTTGTTTCAGGCGCAAAGGTTGGCGACCACATTAAGTTTAAAGTGACTAGGGTTGCACGTAGATTTGCAATTGCAGAGATCGTTTAGATCTCAACCGTAACTGGGGAAATATGTCGGCAGCTCTCTTATTTTTTAGAAGATAATAATTATCTTGGTGGTGACTTTGAGGAGGATAAACTTCTCAGTTTTCACCTACAAGATTGAGAGTGAAGTGGTTGAGAGGGTTATCGCTAAGCTTAAAAGAGAATTCAATATTGATGTTTCAGTGATTGGGGAGTTGAAGCCTCCTATAGAAGCTTTTAATCATTCTAGGGGACAGTATGATGCATATGTTCTCATTAGACTCTTGGATAGGGTTAGAGATGGAAAATTAGCTATTTGGATGATACCCTATGACATTTATGTTCAAGGCTTCAACTTTGTCTTCGGACTTGCAAACCCCTACTCCTGCGCTGTTCTAAGTGTGGCTAGACTTGGAACTGTCGATCTGATATGTAAGGAGGCGGTTCATGAGACAGGGCATATCTTTGGGTTGAAGCATTGTAGAGATCCATGCGTTATGGCCTATAGTAATAGTCTCTTTGAAGCCTCTAAGAAGAGTGATAGTCTCTGTGAGGAGTGTAGAGAGATATTAGATAAGGCCGGCTTCTATTAGTAGCCTTCTAAGCCTCTCAAAGTCCTTCCTTATGTAGGCTTTAACCTTTGGAAGTCTCAGAGCTGCTGCTGGATGGAATGTTGGAAAGACTGTTATGCCGTCTCTCTCATATATGGTTCCGTGAACTTGAGAGATGTTTAGCTTCTTGTCAATCAATGTTTGGAGGGCGAAGTTTCCTAGGGCAACTATGACTCTAGGTTTAATTATCTCTATCTGCTTCTCTAGGTATGGTGTGCAGGCTTCTAACTCGTCTGTTCTTGGAGGTCTATTGCGCGGTGGAAAACATTTGACGGTTGATGTTATGAATATTCTCTGTCTGTCGAGGCCTATTGATCTGAGCAGTTCACTCAATAGTTTCCCAGCCATTCCGATGAATGGTCTTCCCTCTCTATCTTCTGTTCTGCCTGGAGACTGTCCACATATCATGATAGCGGCGTCTGAAGGGCCCTCTCCAGGCACAGCCTTCCTCCTTGTTCTATACAGTCTACATCTCCTGCATCTCTTGATTTCATCATGCAATTCCGAGATTGCCTCTTCACCTTTCTCTTCTGCTTCGTTGTCTGCTTCCATCTTTTCATGCCTGTCTAATAGTGGATTGGTAACGTCTAGAGAGGGACGGGATATTTAAACATGTCTATCTCTTTCTTATTCTTATGTAATTCTGTCTCCTAACCTGTCTAATCTCAATTATACCTTCCTCTTCAAGTCTCTTTATGTTCCGCCACACCGTTGACTTCGGTAGATCTAACGCTTCTCTGATGTCGGCTTCGAATGCTCCTCCTCCCCTCTCAGCCAGTAGAAGAAGTATGCTTCTCTGTTCAGGTCTCAGCCAAGGATTCTCCCGTAGTATTCTGTTCACATCTATCCTCTTCCTTCTCCTTGTTATTGCATATACCGCTCCGATTATGGCTGCGGATGTTATTATGGTGATGACGGCGGCCATCTCCCATGCTGGTTGCGGCTTCACGGCTTTCTGAGCCTTGGTTCTTGCCTGTTCAGCTAGATTCTCTGCAGCGGCGTAATCTCCCTTCTTATAGCTGCTTTTAGCCTCTTCTAGGAGCGAGCTAGCTTCGTTTAGGCCTACTGTCCTCCCGTCTTCATATGCCCTCTTAACTTCTTTCTCTGCTTCATTTATTGCTGTTGATGCCGCCTCAGCCATCTTCTCAGTTGATCTGGCTATGGTTATCGCTTGGTTGGCAAGTGTAACTGCGCTATTATATTTTCCATCCTTGAAGGCTGTCTTCGCTTGAAGTATCTTCTCCTCCGCATCTGTCAGCACTATTCCCTTAGCCTTTATACTTGATATTACCTGTTCAGCCTCGGCTATTGCCTGTTCAGCTTCAGCCTTAGCCCCGGTGGTGCTGATGATATAGCTTATCCTCTGCGTACCTGCTGGCATTGTGAGGGTTAATCGTTGCCCCTCACTTCCAATACCAAGCGGGGCTTGACTCAACTCTATTATGACTGCTTCAGAGGGGAAGGTGGCTGTGAAGTTTATTGGGGAGTTTATGGTTAAGGTCCATATTGGCCCTGCCTTATCAGTTAGGTCTTGTGTGTCATATTCGATTATTATCCTGTTTGCACCTAGACTATCAACTTCTATTGTTGATTTATTAATGGTGTAGTCGAGCAATGTGTTGTTCTCATCTGATACTGTAAGCGATTCAAAGTTTAAGCCGAATAACTTAACTGTTACGTTGGGAAGGTTGGCGCTTACACCTATTATGTAGCGTACATGAACTGTTCCATCGCTGTACACTATCAATTTAAGGTTTTCTGGAGTGTATGGTTCCTCTGCTAGGAGAGGTTGGGATGCATTGTTGATTATAAGGATTGAGAGTATGATGGTGCAGAAGATCCCGTAAAGAAATCTTTTCATAAAGAATTCTCTTTTCAGATACTATATAAAACTTTTAGGAAAAAATTGGGGGTTTATGGTTTATGGCCTCTCCATCTCCACTTCCACATATGGGACATGTGGAACTCCCGCATCATCTCACCAATAAATTTATGAGCTATCCTAATCTTCATCATGGCGCTTCTCAGTTCTCCCTTTTTAGCGAGATCTTTAGCCTCGTCGATTATCGTCTTAATCCAGCTTATATGCTCTGTTATGTTTACTCCCTTCTTCCTAGCCATCATGTGAATCCTGTCGATTAGTCTCTTCATAGAGTGATCTATGAAACTTGTGATTCTTCTACTCTTTATCATCGTTGAATGCCCTATCTTCCTCAATTCAGCCGTGATCTGCGCTAGGATATATCTGAGTTCGCCTATCTCTCTTGCGGCAACCCTAAAGTTTAAGGCTGTCAAGTTGCCCTTAGCATATTCTAGGTGTATGATTGCTTCGTTGAGTTTCTGCTCTATATCCGTATAGTTATAATCTGGATACATCTCTCTGGTCCTATTTATTAATGTCCTGACTCTCTCAAGGAACTCTTCAGCCCTATCTATTGCTCCGGACAGTCCCATCCAACCTGTCTCCAGACCTGTCTCCTTCCAATGTCTCGTCACAGTTACGATTGCCATTCTGAAGTTACGCATCGCCATTAAAACTAGCTTGATCGCCCCCGTATAATTTCCACTATTCGATTCAAACGTGAAGTTTGCAAGCTTTAGGAGTTCTGTTCCATTGTTATAATATGAGATTGCTTTGTTGATTATTGATTGGTTCAATCCTGCCCTCATCCCCATCATGATGGACTCATTAGCCTTATCCATTGCTCTGGAGGCAAGCCAGCATAATCTCTCAAAGGCCTTCTCTGTTCTTGTCTTTGTATCTGTATTGCCTTGGCTCTGCGGTTCAGCATATATCATTAATGCTGGAGAAGCCGTCAGCAGCGCGATTATAATTGCAGCATAGAGTTTAAC
>WAQA01000122.1 GCA_015520475.1 Candidatus Bathyarchaeota archaeon
ATATTAATCCACCCCTAAACCCCACCCTAACACCATAGGTCACAGCTGCAAAGAGTAGGGGGCCGGGAGCAAGCACACCAGAAAGAGACACAAGAACTATTAGAGTAGCTAGACTCCATAAATCCATAATGGACAAGAGCGTAGACTCTAATTTTAGTCTTTCCCTCACATCCAGAATCAGCAGAAAGGAGATACTAAGAATAAAACTGTAGGAGAGACTCCAGCAATTGATCCGAAGCCTTATCGGAGATTATTGAAGAAGTAATTCCGGTTTTAACGAAGTGATCAGGAATGAAGGGACGTATATATGGTGCCTCAGAATTAAGTATGATTCAGGCTCCAGCTCTACCACAGACTCTTTCATCCTGTAAGATTTCACATCCATGCCTGTCAAGTTTTATCTGTCCAACCATAATTGAGTGTACACGCCTCTTGACAGGCGTATATACCCTTATAATATGCCTCGAAGGATCAATGTTACATAAGATTCCTATACCTATGAATTCCTCATTCTCATCTTGAAGGCCAACAAGCATATTCTCCATCTCCTTCAGTTTTGAGTAGGCCTCCCCAAAAGAGCTCAAATCTTCCGTTTCAGTTCTTCCCATCTTCGCCTTCTCCCTTAACCGTCGGATGAGATCATATTTATCTGGCGGGAGACCTTCTATCCTCATCCAGCCCAGCGGATAGCATTGTATCTTCGCATCTTTAAGGTATTTTCTGTATGAGAGCTCACGAAGAGCTCTCCTCACATCCCTACTCCTCCTCTTCACTGTTCTCGGAGGCTTAACCTGGATTATCATCCCATCCCGGATTCTGTCGAGTATATGTTTAAGCTCCTCCCCATCCTGTATGGCAACTATAATGTCTGGAGAGAATATGTTAGCCGTCTCAACCCTATACTCTAATGCCCCTTCACCATTAATCCATCCGTCAGTATTTATTATGAGCATGTTAACGTTCATCTCTAAGCTTTTATCCCTCAGCCTTTTTAAGGCGTCTAGAGCCTTGTCAGGAGCCCTCGACGGGCTTGTAACACCTACAAACCTCATGCTCTCAGCCTTTAAGCTGAAGAGATCTATTATCGGCTTCGATATTCTGGCTATACTGACGGTTGTAGGTGGACCTATCTCAGACTGCCCTACATCCCCATCTATAATAGCGACTCTCCGCTCCTCATTAACTGCTATGTTGGCGAGGTATATGCAGAAACTCGTCTTTCCAGAGTCCACGCCGCCCATAACCATCACAGACACGTACCCCTGCACAGCCAAGATTCTGTCAAAGGCTCTCCGCCAAGACTCGGGTATGGCGCTTCCCTCAATCTCAGAGAAGGAAGCGCCTTCACCCAATCTTAAATCAAGTACAGAGTCTTCCTCAGCTTCTACCGGAAGCCTCTTCCCATTCCTAACTATAACTCTGCAGCCCTCTCTAAGTTTTGATCCTAACGCTGAAGCGGATCCGGAGATCAGGGTTATGGAGGATGGACCATCAACAAGTAGAGTTCTATTCCTCTTTAGATTAACCCTCATAGAGGGACACTTCTAACCTCTTCTTATCCTCATACGGGATATCTTAATGGCTGAGTCAGCATCACTTAGCTTCTTACTTCGGTTCTCCCCTTTAATATGACTTGTCCCCTCCTCATTCACTATTTCTATATCGACATCTTCAGGTAGGACCCTCTTAAGCCTCTCAACTATCCTCTCAGCCAATTCAGGTACGCCTCCGCCAATCTTTATACTCTTAGAGGAGGCAGGATACTCATTCAATGTTAGAAGTATCATGTCGATTACAGATTCCATACTGGATGTCTCCTCAGCCCTCAGCACATTTCCATCTCCAAGAACGGCTACTCCAAAGGTCTTACCTGGATCAACGCCGATCGTCAACTCCTCATATGTATCCTTTCCAGATAGTATTCGAACAGCCTCATCTATAACCTGTCTTGGATCCTCATCTTCACTGTAGACTAGAATGTTAGGATGCGTTATCTTATCCTTCTCTTTCTCGGTTGTAACGACAACCTTAACGGTTACAGGTATCTTCTCTCCAGGTATAATGCTTAGGAAGAGTATATCTCTACTCTTAAGTTCCTTTACGAGTTTATAATAGGCTCTCCCCGAAACAGTTGCAACTGCAATCTTAGCTCTCATACCATCACTTGATTGAGCGATAGACTATAAATCAACTTTCAGACTTATATTTCTAAGAATTATAAGGATTCTATTTAATTTTTCTAGTGTGCTCGGCATCTGTAAGACTGTTTAGGAAGATGAAAAAGAGATTAAAACTTAAATTTTTATGCAGCCTCTATTATATGAAGGCTTTTGAATCGCTACATACCAACCGGCTCATCAAGGTTCGACGGGATACTTGGAGGAGGCCTCCAGCCTGGCAGGATAACCCTGATATATGGGGCTGCAGGTACAGGTAAGACCACCTTTGCAATTCAGTCCTCACTGAACACTGCTAGGCTGGGACTGAAGACTCTCTTCATCGACTCAGACAACACATTCAGGCCTGAGAGGCTTATGCAGATGGCCTCCGATAAAATCGGATCCATCTCCGAGAATATTATTCTGTTCCAACCGTCAAACTTTGATGAGCAGGGCTTGATAATTGATCATCTTGAAGATTACCTGACTAGATCCTTTGGTCTAATAGTTGTTGACACTATCACATCATTATATAGGGATGAGATAGGCGATGCTAACAGGACATTCGCTATGAACCGTGAATTGAATAGGCAGGTTGCAAGATTAGCTGAGATATCAAGGGTTCATCGTATACCCATACTGATTACAAGCCAAGTTAGAAGCGTCATTTCAGAGGAAGAGGATATCGTTCCTGTAGCAACCAGAATCTTAAGGTTCTGGTCTGATAATATACTCCGCCTTAAACCTTCACCGTGGAGAGGTGTAGTATCAGCAGCCTTCGAGAAGAGCAGAGGAGAAGCTATAGAATGGAATCTGAAGATTAGTAGAGAAGGTATACATGATTATGAAGAGGGAAACAGTTAGGCTTATCTTCATATTCATCTATTAAAGAATCTGTGTTGATCGCAGATGTCAATCGTTAAAGAAGTATTCGATGCCTTATATTATATCTTCCCAGCGTACTGTGCCAATGCAGCGCCTGTAATATTCGGTGGGGGAACCCCATTAGATCTGGGGAGGAGATTCATCGACGGCAAGCCCATTCTAGGTCCGAACAAGACTGTAAGAGGCTTCATATCCGGAATAATCATCGGAACAATTGTGGGATATGCTCAGGAGAGGCTTGCACCCAATATTGGATTGGCCAGGGGAAGCGTTGCCCTCGGCTTCATCCTCTCCCTAGGAGCGTTAATAGGGGATCTTATCGGCTCATTCATAAAGAGAAGGCTTGATCTCGAGCCCGGAGCAAAGTTTCCAATATCGGACCAGATAGACTTCGTATTATTCGCTCTCCTCTTCTCGTTTATGGTGAAGCCGCCAACCCTAATCGACGCCATAATAATAATTCTTCTAACTCCACCTATACATCTCTCAACAAATATTATAGCGTACCTGCTGAACATGAAGAAGAAGCCTTGGTGAAAACTTATCAGTAACAGGGAGAAAAACGAACTCCACATAAGGATATAGATAGGTTTATGATTTGGATGCCCTCTTCACCTTCTCCTCCGGATGATTATCTCAGCTCCTCTTAACAGTCCATAGGGAACGAAGACATATGAATCGGTCCAGTCCTCCTCATCCGTGAATGAGCTTGGACCAACCCACGTATCCTCCGACCTATTATGAAGCGGGCCGAACGTATTTCTTAGAGTACTTACAACATCAATCCACACTTCGTTTTCTCCTTCCCGGATGAACCTGGTTATATTTGCCTCTAGAGGATGCCAACATATAGGTATCGGCCCTTCACCATTCACATACACTAGGAAGAGACTTCCTTTAGCCTCAGGTATTCTCAGGAAGACTTCACCGTCCACCCTTCCAATCTTTACCTTAGTCTTATATCTAATCACTCCAGCGTAGAAGGGGTATCCCTGTTCAGTCCAGCTTCCATCCATTAATATTTCAGGCTCTTCTGAGAGAGCATACTCCGTTTCAGATATCTTCTTAACTCCGAAGTCTCCTATCAAGTACATGTCTTCTATTGGAACATCAATATTAAATTGGCATTCCAGCTCAATTATGTTTTCACCAACCCTTACATGATCCGTTATGTCTATCTTGCTGAATTGTTTATCCCAATGCCATTCCCCTGTACTGGTTGGCACCTCAACCCCATTAACATATAACCTCCACATCTCCGCCTTCTCAATCACCAAGCAGACCCTTCCAGCCTTGACTTCTGAAGTGAAGGTTCCAAGTAGACGAAGTTTAAATCTCCTTTTAGGCTTAACATTCTTCTCTATTAGGACCCATGGTTGTATACCGATGTACCTGTCTAAGCCAGCCAGTTTCCAGACATCTTCACGGATCTTCCATATGGGCATCTCATCGCTCCACTCACCATCATCGATCGCATATCTGCATCGATCAATCGTCATAGAGTTTGGGTGAAGCCTCTCAAAGATCCATCTCCCCGGAAGCCTAATCTTCTCCTCATAAAATTTAGGCTTCAGCTCTTCAATTCTCCCTTCAACCGGGGGAGGCTTAGAAGTATCGAGCACATACGCATGGCTTCCAGCAGGATGGAAGACCGCGTAGATAACGGTTCTGCCCTCACTCAATACAGAGTTAACTTTTGAGACAGATCCATCTAGAAGGTTCCATTCTGTAACTTCACCTCTCTCAAGGAATCTGATGAAGACTCTATACGTTTTATTCCTGCTCTTGTTTGAGAGGAAGTATATGTGTCTTTCACCCTCTACTCTATGATGGACGTATATGTCGCTGACTTCTTCTCCATCCTCATCAACCACACTGACAGGTCTCTCTATGATTTTAGATATGGCCTCATCCAGTTCCTCTTTATCCTCAGATATATGGGTTGAGTTTGGATTTGATATTATACGTTTCCATCTCTCAGATGATTCTTCCCCGTCTATCAGCCTTGGAGTCTCACCGATAAATATGACTCTTCCACCTGAGGATAGGAACCGCTCTAAGAGAGAAACTGTTCTCCCAGACCAGTTTAATGATGGAGGAACAATTATCAGTCTATACGTGCTTACATTAACCTTTAATTCTCCTTTAGAGTTAACTGTACCGTGTCGTTCAAGGATCATTTCATCGCCTAGATCGAAGCTCCAATGGAGCTCCAATAGATGGTTGAGAGTTCTATCTAGAGAATCATTGTATCTCCACATCTGTAAACTGTGATTCTCATGTTGTTTAGGCCTGTAAGTTGCCCAGACGCTACTTATCGGATGGAGCAGGAGTATGTCCGCGCAGTATCTTCCTTGGGAGAGCAAATATCCAGCCCTAGAGAAGTAATCATTTATTAATTTATAGTATGGCCAGTACGTTTGATGATAGCTTATTGTAGGCGGATAATCTCTCTTTCCATCACCCTTCTGAGTATATAATGATAAGTGTGGACATAGGAATGTTATTCCCAAGGCAAAGTGGAAGTCAGCTATCCATTTTTGATCCTCAAATGTCATACTATGACCACTACATCCGAAGATCTCGCAGAGTATTCTCTTCCGGTTGAATTGATGAGCCACACTTGAGCATTGCTTTAACGTTAAGGGATCATTTATGTTCCGGCCTAGATGATCTATTCCTGGAACATGCATATACTCGTAGTGGGGCATTGCAGCGCCTATATTCATCGTCTGCATGATCAAGTTGTCTTCGCATAGATAATGCCCAGTCATCTTTAAACCATACTTATCACATCTCCTACTGTACGGTATGGTCCAAGACTCTATAAACCTCCTCGTAAGAGTCCTCCAGAAGTCATATCTAACCTTGAAGCAGCCTTCCCCATCAAAGAAGATCAATGGAAGTTTATCGGTAACATCATATCCATTCACCTTCTTGAAGTAGGAGGGCATCTCCATGGTCCACGGTATGGAAGGTAGATCAGGCCATACGGATCTATGAGAATGATAATTCGGTTCATCAGTGAAGATTCCAGGCATGTACTCTCCGAAGGACTCTTGAAAGTATTCAGCGTATCTATCTATTGTGACCTTAAGGAATTCTTCGGTGACCTTTGGATCTAGCAGGTCAACGTAGCTCTCGCCATTGAACCAATTACTCTTCCCGGTAACCTCAACTTTGAATGTGAAGAGTTCTCCTTCACCTTCAACATCATCTGAACTCTTCACCCGCCTAGAGGATTTTATTGATCCATCCGAGTTGAAGGTTATCTGGAAGACCGCTATGTTCGAGGGGTCTGCTATGGCCTCCTCTAAACCTTCCCTCTTCAACCTCTTCATAACAAGCTTTTTTGAGCGGTACTCATCTCCTTTGGCCGGAACCATTCCTCCAGCGAAGCCACTCGGCCACTTATCCTCATCATAGAGCCATGATTCAACATCAACCCTTCTCCCCTCCTCTAAGCATGCACCTATACATTCCATCCATTCATCTGAGAGGTATGGCGTGGCAAGGCCAACCCTTGAATGCATGAAGTATCCTCCAAAACCCTTATCAGCGAATTCCCTGACCTGCCACCTCAGTTCCTCAGGGTCTAAACGATTATTCCATGACCAGAATGGGGAGGGCCTATACTCCTTTCCAGGATTAATAAATTCTTCCAGTCTCATACCTTATTCACCGATGTTCCGTTCCAGTATAAGAATGGATCTGCCTTATCTAGTTTTGGATTTCGTCAACGTTCTCCTTTATCTTCTCTATCGCCTGAACTATTAGATCCGCCGCTTCCTTTCCGCCTAGAAGAACCCAATGAAGTAATGTCACCTCCTCAGAACAGAACTTTTCAGCTCCTGGAAGAACCATCTCCTCATATCTCGGCAGAGAGAGATGCTTGTCAGGGAGAATCCTCCTTAGCTGTTCATGCTTAAAGGCTGGCTGCTTATAGAGCGGCATCCCATAACCTGAACCTGCAGGTACACCCTCAGCATTCAATGCTTGGATAAACTTTTCCTTAGGCAACCCATTAAACTCTTCCTTGTCATATCTGATAACATAGAAGTAGTATCCCCTATTTGTAATCCTCGAGTCCTCCTTTAAGGGTTCCACCCCACCTATCCTCCTAAGCCTCTCAGAGAGGTATCGTCCAGTCTCCTGCTTAACCTCCAACTGCTCCGGTAAATGCTTCATCTGCGAAAGGAGGAGAGCAGCTTGGAACTCCGTCATCCGATAGTTTGAGCTGAGGATGTAGTGTAGATATCCTGGTTTACCTAGAACCCTCCCTATGTTATGTATTAGTTTAGCCTCCTCCGCCAGTGAAGAATCATTAGTTATTACAATTCCACCTTCACCTGCAGTCAACGATTTACTCTGCTGGAAAGAGAAGCAGCCGAAGTCTCCCCAGCTCCCAACCTTCCTCCCCCTCCATTCAGATCCATGGGCATGGGCGCAGTCCTCAATCAAGTGGAGATTATTCCTCTTAACTATTGGGAGTATCTCATCGAAGTTAACTGGGTATCCTCCATAATGGACAACTATTACCGCTTTGGATCTGGATGATATCTTCTCCTCTAGGGATCTAGGTGAAATATTCGCTGTTTCAGGATCAACATCAACAAATATCGGTATAGCCCCGACCTCCGCAACGGCTGAGGCCGTCGCTATAAAGGTTACCGCTGGAACAAGAACCTCATCTCCGAAGCCTATCTTCAGAGCTCTCAAGGCCAGCTCAAGAGCTACAGTTCCATTAGCCACGGCTATCCCATATTTAGCATGATGGAACTCAGCGAATAATCTCTCGAACTCCTCAGCTTTTGACCCTGAGAGGCGGCACCATCCTCCACTCTCCAGAACCTCCAGTAGAGCCTCTCTATCCTCATCATCATATATGGGCCATGAAGGTATTATCTCTCTTAACCGTTCAGCCTCAGCTGGTCCGCCATTAATGGCTAACCTCGCCAATCCTACCTCCCCTCCAACCTATATGCCTCCTCAAGTAGCCGTAGAGAATGTTCGAGAAGCACATCGCCAACGTCAGGTGTGAAGGGAGGATAACCGAACATTTTCGGAGCCGTATTAGCCGCGTAACCGCCGAATCCACTATACCCTTCACCCTCATAGTCTCCGGATGTAGGTATATACCCTACATATGGACCTGAGTATCCAACAACCATATTATCCTTGAATGGAGATCTCTCCTTAATCTTTAGCCCTATCTCCACAAATACTTCTCCGGGAAGGAAGGTTACTGCAGCATCACCTATCCTAAGCACATGTACTTCAGCTTCGATGTATGATGGAAGACCCCTCGAAATCTTCTCCATCATATCTGCAGCCCATTCCCTATAGAAGCGGAGGTTCGACTTAACCTTCTCGAGTGGGAGATCATCCTCTTCCTGCTGTTTAATGGCGCCCAAAAGATCCTTCAATATATCCTCTAACGTCAAGTTTTGAAGGGGCAGTTTAATATGCGATCCTACAATGTTCATTACTGGATTTTTCATGTAAGATGTTCTCTCATACGCTTCAACAACCTTCTCAAATACTCTACCGCCTATCTCCTCAGCTAAGTCGAAGCTTCTCATCCCCCAGCATCCAATTGGATCTATATCGCCGCATGTCCCCTGCAAGAAGAAGGCTGTTCCACCAATCCTCTCCTCCACCATCCTCATAGCATATCCGGGCCAATCAGCAGATATTGAGAGGCCTCCTTCGGTTCTCACATCAACGGTGACTGGATGGCATGAGAAGTTGAAGAGTGTTGCGAGGCAACCTCCACCCTTCACCTTAAAAGTTAAAACTGCAACTTCAGGGTCTATCGGCCCATCCTTGACAACCCTATTGAAGCTTACATCTCCAATATAGCTTGAGTTGAAACCTACCTCTACAGGTTTAATGTTTCCAGCAGCCAGCCTAGATCCTTCTAGGAAACGTTCCGGGAGAGAGGAGACATAATCAGGATTTACCTCTCCAAGCCCCCTCATAAAGGTTGTTGCAGGTCCAGAATGTGTATGCGTTGCAGTCAATATAATTGAATCTTCATCGACACCTAAGTCTTCGCTTATAAGCTTTCTTGACTCCTCGATCGTTTCACGGCTTAAACCTAACAAGTCGCTGTTCACAAGAACAGTCTCTGAACCGTCCCATCTGAGAATTAGAACTCTGGCGTATAGGTGATCATGAACCTCCCTGGCTTTACGGTTCAGGTACATTCCATAGCCTGTCAAATCCACCCCTAATGGAGGAGTTATATCCACTTTACCTACTCCTGAGAGAATATCAGCCAAGATTTAATCCCCCACCCATAACCTATCTCCCCAAAATCTACTTTTAGAGACCTATCTTATATGACGTGAACTATTTAAATTTAGTTTTTCATATTTTGGTTCGGTAAGGTTGAGAGTTGATTTTATGCAGGGAGAAAGATTTTCCGCTATTTTAGGAGCTGCAGCACCAATAATAGCCATCATCTTCATTCTAGCATCGATCATGTCTACGTCATGGTTCAGCTGGTGGAGGAACGCCCTAAGCGACCTGGGACATTCAAGACTCAGTGATGTAGCGGCACTCTACAATTTCGGCTTGCTGCTCTCAGGATTCCTCCTGACAATATACGCCGTTAAATCTTTGAGTGGGAGATATAAGTATACGAGTTACAGTCTCCTCCTCTCATCCCTTCTACTGCAGCTGGTAGCAGTATTCGATGAATCATATGGAAGACTACACACTCTAGTCTCAGTATTATTCTTTGTTTCTCTACTGCCATCCTCAGTAGCTTACGCGATTGAGGGAGAACCGAGAATTGCAGCTCCATCACTAATAGTAGGCTTGGCAGTGTGGATATTATATTTCTCTGGAACCATTAAGGTTGGGGTAGCCGTTCCAGAGATCATATCAGCTATGGCGGCATCTATATGGATTATACATTCAGCCATGAAGGTCTACGTTACGGCAGGTAAAACATAACACTAAAGATTCCGTTTTATCTTAAGTTATAAATGTAGGGGAGAATTTCTATACAGAAGGTAGTAAATATGAGGGTTCTTCTACTCTCAGATAACGAGGTTGCCAGCCTTCTCTCCATGGACGAAGTCATAGAAGCCGTTGAGGAAGCCTTTAAAGAGAAAGCGTTAGGCTATGTCCAGATGCCTCCCAAACCATACCTCTTCTATAGGAGATATAATGGTGATCTCAGAGCTATGCCATCCTATCTTGAGAGATTGGACATCTCAGCAGTAAAGGTAGTCAACGTCCACCCGGAGAACCCTAAAAGATTCAACCTTCCAACGGTCATGGCAATCATAGTTCTCATCAACCCTAGAAGCGGAGCCCCAATAGCGATTATGGGTGGGAGACATATCACGGCCATGCGCACCGGAGCAGCCGGCGGAATAGCTGCAAAGCACTTGGCAAGGAAGGATTCCAGGATAGTCGGTTTAGTGGGGGCTGGTACACAGGCAAGAACACAGCTTATCGCCCTCCTATCATTATATGGAAGGTTTGATGAGGTCAGGGTCTGGAGCAGAACAGCTGAGTCCAGAAGGAGATATGTTATGGAGATGGAGAAGGAGGTTGACGAGAAAACAGAAATATTCCCCGTTAATAGTGTAAGGGAGGCCGTTGAAGAGGCAGACATAATAGTTACAACAACACCATCCAGGAGGCCTCTGATAAAGAAGGAATGGGTATCTGAGGGGGTTCACATAAACTGTATCGGTGCAGACGCGCCGGGCAAGGAGGAGCTCGACCCAGACATACTTAAGGGAGCAAAGATAGTTGTTGACAGCTGGGAGCAGGCGTCACATAGCGGAGAGATAAACGTACCTGTAGCTAGGGGAATAATCACCAGAGATGATATATGGGCTGAGCTTGGAGAGATAGCTGCTGGAATTAAAACTGGAAGATCATCATCGGATGAGATAACAGTATTCGTCTCTACAGGATTAGCTATACAGGACGCTGTTACAGCGAATCTAGCATATAAAAAGGCGATTGAAAGGAATATTGGAAGATTCATCGAAGTATAAAAGAGAACTCTCCCACACACTTTTTTTGAGATTATCTGCTGATTGATGCTGTATGATCAAGGCTGGAGACTCTAACGTTTCCAATTCAACATCTTCTCGGCTTCCCTCACTATTCCATCAGCATCTATCCCCTGCTCTGCAAGAAGCTCTTCAGGCCTCCCTGAATGCGGCATCCTCCTCACAGCCAATATTCTAGGAGTGAGTCCTAGAGATGAGACAGCCTCACCTAAACCTCCCTGGGCATAATGATCCTCAACCGTTATGATGCGGCCGGTCTCCATATAGGCTTCCCTCAGAGTCTCCGCATCCAATGGCTTTATAGAGTAGCAGTCGATTACTCTGGCGTTAACACCGTAACCCCTAAGCCTCTCATAAGCCTTAAGCGCCTCATGAACAGTTATTCCAGCAGCAACTATTGTTAATTCGTCGGATCCGCTCCGCCTAAGAATCTTTGATCCTCCAAGGTGGAACTCCTCATCGTTCCCGTAGATCACAGGGGTCTTCGGCCTACTCGTCCTGATATAGGAGATTCCATCATAGCCTGCTGCTATAGCAGTGAGCTTCTCGCTGCTAACAGCATCACATGGATAGAGCACGATACTATTGATTATTGAACGGAACATCGCCAGGTCTTCTAGGCCCATCTGTGAGGGGCCGTCAGCGCCTATCGATACCCCAGCATGTGATCCAGCTATCTTCAGGTTCGCCCTTGAATAGGACGCCATCCTTATTTGATCGAATGCCCTTGTCAAGAAGCATGCGAAGGTCGCTAAGAAGACATCGAATCCCTGAGTCTGCAATCCAACAGCTACGCCAACCATATTCTGTTCAGCTATGTAACATTCAATACTCCTTTCAGGAAACCTCTCGAAGAAGAACTGTGTAAATGTTGAGTTTTTAACGTCACCATCTAAAACAATCATCTTCCCGTTCTGTTCACCGAGTTTAACTAGGGCTCTTCCATAAGCCTCCCTAGTAGCAACCATATCTCCAAGTTTATAATCGGTTTCAACGGAGAAGTCAACATCTTCCCTTTCAATCCTAACCGAAGCCTTAACTAGATTTGACGGTTTAAACTTAACATTTCTTATTTTAGGCTGCAGCTCCTTCTCAGCAATCTCCAGCTCATCTGCACTTACAGGCTTCCCATGTCTCCCATCAACATTCTCCAAGAAGCTAACTCCTTTACCCTTAACCGTCTTAGCTATGATGAAGGAAGGCTTATCCGATTCCTTAGCAGCCTCGAAGACCCTGATTAATTCGTCGACGTTATGACCGTCACATGTGAAGACCTCCCATCCGAAAGCCTTTATTCTCCGCTCATACTCTTCAGATCTCCACTGGAACATTGTAGGTCCACTCTGGCCAAGCCTATTCATATCCAGTATCGCTGTAAGATTCGAGATGGAAAGTTTCCCGGCTAGGTTTATCGCTTCCCAGACTGAACCCTCAGCCATCTCACCGTCGCCGAGCAGAACATAGACCCGTCTCTCTATATTCATAAGCTTCTTTGCATAGGCGATTCCAAGGGCGATTGAGAGTCCCTGCCCCAACGATCCAGTTGCGACACGGATCCCCTTAACTCTTGGAACGGGATGACCCTCCAACTCAGATGAAAACTCCCTCAACGTTAGAAGCTTATCCCTCGGTATAGCACCTATCTCAGCCAATGCAGCATACAGGATAGGTGCAGCATGACCTTTTGAGAGTATAAACTCATCATTATCTGCATAGTCAAGATTTTCAGGGTCGATTCTCATCTGATTAAAGAATAACGTAGCAATTATTTCGGCGCATGAGAGACAGCTTGTAGGATGACCCGACTTAGCCTTCGTGGTTGATCTGAGACTGTAAAGCCGAAGAATATTCGCTTTATCCTCCAAATATTCTTTGACGCCCATCAAGGCTCCCTCCAACATGGATGTATTTAATTATACGCTGTCAATTATAAGGATTTTTTAATGGATGTCCTAGTTGAAGAGATAGAAGATGGATTAAAGAGTTTAAGCGGCGGGATATATCAATCCCGAAGGCTTAACCAGCCTGCATAGACCTCTTCAATCCTAAGAAGACACGTTTCTGCCGCTCTATATGCCTATACATGTAAATGGTGAACGCCGCTATCATCCCTCCGAAGATTAGGAGGGGAGGCATATTCCCAGCTCCAAACCATTCCATTAGATAGGCGAAGCACATCAGCAATCCCGTAGATAAGTGGCAGAGTATTGTTAGGGCGTTAGCCGGAGCCAGATCGAATGGGCTGGAGTAATTCTTTAAGGCGCATCTAACCGCTTTAAGAGCCAACGGCAAAGTGATCAGGGCAATTATCGTATAGGTGGGAAGTACGCCGGCTACAATGGCCAATACAAGAGAGAGGAAGCTACCTGCCATAAGCAGAACGTATCCGTAGACCGCCCTGTCCCTTCCAAGCCTCACCACAAGAGTATTCTTCCCAACCATCCTGTCAGCGTTGAAGTCTGGAAATTCATTTATGTATAGCACAGCCGCTACCAAGAAGGAGATTGGAAGCGAGGCTAGTAGAGGCTCAACCCCTAAAGTTCCCGTTTGAACATAGTACGCGCCCAGAGTCATCAAAGTTCCAAAGTTCAAGCCGACAAGGAACTCTCCGATTCCCCTCCCAGCCCAGTTTATAGGGGGAGCAGTATAAAAGAAGCCTGAAACAAGCCCTATCAACCCCAATACCAGAATCATTACGCCACGGG
>WAQA01000123.1 GCA_015520475.1 Candidatus Bathyarchaeota archaeon
ACTTAATTGATTCCTAACGTATCATTATAGTTAATTATGAAGTGAGTATATCAGATGACCGGGAACAACGAATTCAGAGTTATAGCGGATCTACATATACATGGAAGGTTCAGCCGCGCTACAAGCAGCGAGATGAAGATAGAGAAGATCACATACTTCGCTCAGATGAAAGGACTAAATCTTGTAGGAACAGGAGACTTCACCCATCCAGGATGGTTCAATGAGCTCAAGAACAACCTTAAGGATCCATATGGCGATGGAATCTATAAACCTACAGAGAAGGGGGAGGCAAAGATAGGATATCTGATTACAGGTGAAGTGTCAACAGTCTTCACAGTCAACGGAAAAGTAAAGAAGATACATAATTTGATTCTTACCCCAAGCTTAGAAGTAGCTGCCCAGATAAATGATAGACTCTCAAAGTATGGGGATCTATCCTCTGATGGAAGACCTACATTGAATATGAAAGCCTCTGAACTGGTAGAGGAGGTGCTTCAAATATCATCAAGAAACGTTGTGATACCGGCGCATATATGGACCCCATGGTTCAGCCTTTTCGGAGCGTTCAGCGGATTCGACAGAATAGAAGACTGCTATGAAGACATGACTAGACATATAATAGCCATTGAAACGGGATTATCATCGGATCCACCTATGAACTGGCGTCTTAAATCCCTTGATAGATTCGTTCTAGTCTCCAACAGCGATGCACACTCCTTCTGGCCGTGGAGAATAGGTAGAGAAGCAAACGTCTTCTATCTAGAGAGAATGAGCTATGATGAGATAGTCGATGCAATCCGCAGGAAGGATACTGAAAGATTCAGATTAACAATCGAAACGGATCCTGCATATGGTAAATATCACTGGACTGGACATAGAAGCTGCGGTGTATCGCTTCCACCTGAGAAGGCTATCATGCTGGGAAACCGATGTCCAGTATGTGGAAGAAAATTGACTAAGGGCGTTGAGCAACGTGTTGAGGAGCTGGCTGATAGACCTCGCGGATACAGACCCATAAATGTTCCAGACTATTTACATCTACTTCCCCTCTCAGAGATAATCTCAACAGTTATAGGATCTACAACCCCAAGTTCCAAGAGGGTCTGGAACGTATATAATAGGTTGATCCAGAGATTCGGCGATGAATACACGGTTCTGATAGACGCCTCCCTCAACGAACTCTTAGAAGCAACAGATCCAGAAATAGCTGAGGCTATCATACGGGTGAGAGAGGGAAAGGTTAAAGTTATACCTGGATATGACGGGGTCTACGGCCAGATAAGATTCTCCCATAGCGGGGATGAGGGCAAGAATAGAATCCGGAAGCAGAGAAGCATCTCAGAATATTTTAAAAATGATTAAGGAATAACTGATGATTAGAAAACATTAATGCTGAAGTTCTCCATAGGTGAAATAGAGAGATGAAATATAGCATAATAGGTTGGAACGGCTTCTTATTCAAGATACCGGAGGAAGCCCACTTCGCAACCGAAAGCGGAGACTTCAAAAACGGCTATATGAGGTTTGAATCCGAAGACTACTTCTTCGGAATCAAATGGGAAGAGATGCATCCTAAGAAAAAGAGGAGCGTAGATGAAGTTGCAAGCGCCTTCCTAAAGAAGGTAGAAAAGAAACTGAAAAAGAGGAAAGCGAGCATACAAGCCAAGAAGAAGATCCGCATATCCGAACATAACGCTTTATCACTAAGCGTAAAGTCTGAAATGAACGAATGTATCTACTTTATGTTCTGCGAGAAGAGTCAACGTATGATAATATTAAACTTCGGATTCAAGGATTTATTAAACTTCAAAGAGATCATGAAGGAAGTGCTTCTCTCATTCAGATGCCACAGCGAAGAACTGAATCAATGGTCTATTCTAGGCTTCAGCTTCTCAGCTCCCCAATCATTCCTACTTGTTGAGAGAAGCATGATGGTTGGCAGAACAACATTGCTCCTAAGAGAACAGAAGATAACTCCGCTTACAGAGAGCAGAAAAGAGATTCTCTTCGAATACTTCTCAACCGCAAATGTGAGGTTCGAGAAGGAATATAGGGACATGGAGAGATGGACTAAAAAAGTATACTTTAAGGATCTGAAGAAACGCTATAAGAAGATTAAGTTCAAGGAGGTAGGAGAAGAGGAGGTTAATGGTCACCACGTGAAGGTTAACGCCGGATCAAGAATAAGCGGAATCCTCACAAAGAGCTCATCAATATATAAGAATGTAAGCTGGTACTGTGAAGAACAGAACAGAATATACTCGGTGACCATCTCAGAGCAGCTCTCAACCCCATTCTTCAAGAAAAAAGTTATAGATAGGGAAAAGTTTGAAGAGCTGGCGAGACAAATAACCTCATCAATAAAGTGTCATTAAGAGATTCCATCAGATAATTAAATCGGATTCTAGAGAGAACTTAGGCGGTAGTTCCTAACTGGAAGATACGTAGGTTTACATCCGATCCGGAAGGATATACTCTCATGTTTCGTTCTGCTTGAATTGTCTCTCAACATCCTCCGGAGGCAACATCCCGATGAGTCCACGTTTAGCCAGCTGCCCAAAATAAACCCTCAATGAAGCCTCAGCCTCAATAGGCATCATCTTATATTCTCTATTCAAAGCATCTATAATCTCCTTTACAGTCCTCTTCCCATCACATAACTCCCAGACTTTAGAGCCTATCTTATCAAGTTTAATCTTTTTCTCCTTCGGTGATTCAGGTATAAGCTTCGACATGATCTTACCCATCACTTTATCTCCTGGAATAGGCTGCTCCAATGGAATCGATATCTCAACAACTCCCTCATCATCCTTCTTCCAATTAACATATTCGTTTCTGACAGGTCTAATTCTAAGAAATTCGCTTCTAGACAGCCTCTTTTTAGGTTTACTCTTCTTCCGCCTGAATAATCCAAGCATTATTCACTTGTTCTCCCAATCTAGAAATACTTCTCTAACATGGAAATATTTCTACTTTTAAATTATTAATCTTTTCCCGTTTTTAGGGGGTATATCCTAGCCACATTCTTACCGAGATCCGTCCTGAAAAAGTTAGCAACAGCTAAACATTTCGTCTTCAATAATAGAAGGTTTGGGGATGGAGGGGTAATCTCAGTTATGGTTTCAGCGTATCCCATACCCTTAGCAACCACGAGATCCACTGATCTATAATATTTAAGGAACTCGCCGCTGCACTCTGAGAGTATTAAACCCATAGCATCATTACCTGTCGTGATGATCTTATCCGCAACCTTATGCATACCTACATATTCAGCGTCGCTTAACGTAGCATCATTAAGGACAGGTTTATCTTTGACGGCAACCACAACATTAACACCAAGCCTCTTCAGCTCCTTAATAAAGAGCATATCAAAGACTATCTCACCAGCATTATCTGTTAGGTATAGTATCTCAGAAGCGTTCCTAGCTAAGTTATAGGCCTCCTCAATATCATCTATAACTAGATCGGCCTCTGCATTCTGCATAGCAACCTCAACAGCATCATCCAAGCTAAATCTATGCCATGGAATATCGAATTCCATGGCGTTCCCAGCTATGGAGATTAAACAGGCCCTCCTAAACCTGCCGTAGTCAGTATCCTCTGAAGCGATAAGTCTCTCGGCAGCTGGAAGAGCCTTCAAAGCAACATCATTACTGCGCCTCTTAACATCAGCGAATGGATCAGGATTCCCGGTGATCTGCTTTATCATCCTTTCACGCATAGTACCGATAACGGATGGAACAGCATCCAGACTGAAATTTTCAGATAATATCTTGAATAGGCTCTTTAATGCTTCAGATCTAACATTCGGATCATCAGTTGCCTTAAGGATCTCCTTATATCCACGGTAGAAGAGACAGTGAGCACATTCAATCTCAACCTTCAAGAGAAGCACCAATCCAGTGATGCTACACCCTTAAGATAGCATCAGCAAACTCTGATAGAACCTTATACGGATCCTTAGCCTTCACTATTCCACTTGCGACAAGAACACCTTCAGTTCCAAGCTTTATAGCCGCTGAAACATCATCTCCATTCGTTATACCCGCCCCACAGAGTATAGTAACTTCAGAATTCACCCTCCTAACATTCTCAATAGTGTTTGTTACAACTTCTGGTTTAGCCTTAGAGACGGGTATACCCGTCCCGATCAATTCAGGAGGCTCAACAGCTATCATGTTAGGATTGAGGGAGGCGGATGCTGCACTCACAGATGCATTATTAGCGCATACAACAGTGACCAATCCTAACTCCCTGGCCCTAGCGATCGCCGCGTCTATATCGGCCAGCTTAAGCCTCCTCTCAGAATGGTTAATCAATGTTCCAACAGCACCAGCCGACTTCACACTCTCAGGCAGTATGTGCCCAGTATGACTTCCAGGCTTGATAGGATCTATATGCTGCGCGAAGACCGGTAAATCAACGCTCTGAGCCACCATCCTCAGATCAGCAATTTGAGGAGCCAGACCTATACAGACACCAGTCTCCAGACTTACCTTACTAGCTGCCTCAGCCAGCTTCAGGGCTCTATCCCCAGTAGCCTCAATGTACGTCTTGAAATTCACTAATATTATAGGTGTCTTGACACCGCTCAACTTAATCACTACGCCGCAGTCTTATCCTTCTATTACTCTCATCATACCTTTTAAATTTTAGCGTCATCCATAATGCGTTTATTCCCTCACAGCCCTGAAGAAACAAACCTAAAAATCAGAGGACCATAAAAACTTATTTAGCCGCGGATTCATCTAATGTCCTCATCATCCCCTCCAGATATCTTTTAGAGTTCATGTACATTTCATCGAGTCTAGATCTCAACTCTGGTTTTCCACCTATATCTATTCCAATAGGACCCGAGAATGAATGTTTTTTGAGTGCTCTCAACAGATTCATCCAATCAACCCTCCCCTTACCTATCTCAAGGTGATCCTCAGTTAAATAATCGTTATCACTTGCGTGGACATAGAAGATTCTCCTCCCAAGCATCTCCACACATTGAACAGCATTCATCTTCTGAGCTGATAAATGCGCTACATCCAAGACTGCCCCTAGATTTCCGCTGCCAATCTCCCGCATCAGCATCTCCATAGCCCAAACATTCGATATAGTCTCCCAAGTTCTAGGTTCAATACAGAGTTTCAATCCATGATCCATAGCTGCATCATTACACTCACCGATAGATGGAACTAGAACATTATCGAAGTAATCCCAAAAGTTAAAGGTTGGATCCACCTTGACCGACGGAGCCACATATGAATAACTAAAATCCTCTGAGATATCATAGGGCACATCGACGTGTATCGGCAGATGATATGAATCAACCTGAATCAGATCAGCCTCAAAGTAGGAGGCTACTTCACATCCTAACTTAAAGTCCTCAAGCGCCTTCCTCCTTCTCTTAGGATCAACGGAGACTATATCCGGCAGCACAGGTACAAAGTCTATTATATTAATCTCTTCCTCTCTACATCTCTTCTTAATTAGAGCCTGGTTATCCACTACTGTGCGGAATTGAGGGCCAACGCCTTCAACCTCTATATATTTGAACCCAAGCCTCTTAGCATCGGTTATTGCCGAAATTATTTCTTTGACGCTTGGAATGTAACGATACTTTGTTATTGCATAGAGCCAACACATCACCAACCTCCACAAATTCATCAATCCCCCAGACTTTAAGAAAAGGATCATGCATATAAATCAATAGCTGCCCAGACTATTCTAATGAGGCCCATAGGAACAGAAAGTTTATATTCTCCCCAATTATGGCACCGCAGGAAATCTAAAGGATATCTGAGAGAAGAATAGCTATCAGAAC
>WAQA01000124.1 GCA_015520475.1 Candidatus Bathyarchaeota archaeon
CAGCGTCAGATGTGTATAAGAGACAGGTGGTGGATTAGATATCTCTCTATACAGTTGGAGGTCAAATAATTGTTTAGCGTTAAAATGTCTGAATCAAGGCTCTTGAGGGATGTGTTTACCGCTATATCAACTTTGATTGATGAGGCTACCTTCAGTATAAGTCAGGAGGGCATAGGATTAAGAGCTATGGATCCCTCACGGGTTGCAATGGTTGATTTCTTTATGCAGAATTCCGCCTTTGACGAATATAATTCTGAAGGGGATATGAAGATATGTCTTAACATGAGTGAACTGTTAAAGCTTCTCAAGCGTGCCGGTAAAGATGAGACTGTTGAGTTGTCGCTTGATGAGAAGACCGGCCAATTCAGGATCATAATAAAGGGGCGATATACTCGCTCCTTTAACATGCCGACTTTAGAGACCTCTGAAGAGGAGATTCCAACGCCTAACATAGCATTCAACGCTAAAGTAACCCTTACAACTGATGGTCTACGTAGGGCCCTTGATGATGTTGCGCTTGTAAGCGATCACGTTAGAATCGAGACTGATGGTGAAAGGTTGTTGATGAGTGCTAAGGGAGATGTTATGGGCGCGAATATAGTGATAGAGAAGGGAAGCGACGCTCTGCTCTCCATGGACGTTAAGGAATCCTCAAGAGCAACATTCAGCCTCAGCTATCTAACCGAGATAGTTAAGGCTGCCGGAGCAACCTCCGATGTAGTTACGATAGAATTCTCAACTGATATGCCTATCCGATTGGACTTTAAACAGCAGTATGAAGGTAAACTGGCATATTATCTGGCTCCACGCATAGAAGTTGAGTAGGGAAGAGGTCTGTGTGGAGGTGGGACTTGTCCTTACAAAGAGTTATCTTGCCAGGTACCCCTTTCTTCCAGAAGCAGCTGAATATATGAGGATGCTTGACCTTACATCGGAGAGCTTAGCAAGCCAAGAACTTAAACCCATCGTAGATAGAGCTGAGGAGAGAATAGAGGAGTCCCTGAGGACGAATCCGCCGATAGTTAGTTATGGATTATATGATGATGAGATAGAGATATCCTCTTTTCCAGTTGCGATTATGATGGCTTCTTCGATAGATGATGAGTATGTAAGGCGGAGATATGCGTTAGCGGAGGCTAGAAGAGTATACAGTCTACTCTTAGAAGATGACGAGGAAGTAATACTTCATGTTTCTAGATCATTTAATTGGAGGATTGAGCCTTCTGAGAGTCAAGTTGGTAATGTGAAGATATACTGTTTCAAACTACACTTTGCAGATTACTTGAGAAATGTTAGATCTTTCAATGAGAAGGAGTGGAAGCTTGTTAATAGAGTCGTGAAGGGTGGATGGGTCTATCTGATGAAGAGGGAGGCGGCGAGGCTCCTCCAAGAGGAGGTTCAAAGATCAATCGAGAAGAAGCTAGATCTGAATGTGAGACGTATACTGCCCAGTATAATAATTGATAGGGCTGATAGGTTGAGGGAGAAGTATGCGGCGAATATTAAAAGGATGAAGAGGGAGGAGCTGCCTAAGGAGGCGGTTAAAGGGGCCTTTCCACCATGCATAAGGAGGCTGTATGATGCTGCTGCTTCAGGCAGTAGACTCTCTCATGTTGGAAGGTTCACTTTAACCTCTTTTCTTCTACGGGTAGGCGTTCCACCTGATAAGGTTATAGATCTATTCAGAAGCTCATCTGACTTCAATGAGAGGATGACCCGCTACCAAGTGGAGCATATATCTGGAATTAGAGGTTCAAGAACGAGTTATATGCCGCCTAAATGTAGTACCCTGCAGACTCATGGGTTATGTCCATCGATAGATGATACCTGCCGCGGAGCAAATCATCCACTAACGTCTTATCGAAGAAGGATTAGGATGCTTAAGAGAGAGTCAGCTGCTGATACAAGATGATGTCTAAGACGAGGAGATTCATTAAAGATAGATTCTCAGAGTATTATGCTGATGAATCATATAGGATTAAGGCTCCTCCATCGATTGATAAGCGTGAGTTCGGCTTCCTCCTCTTTACAGGAGGAGTAATGGTTAGGCATAAGAGCTTCATCAACGTTGAGTCCTTAAGATCATTTATAAAGAGTAATGTTCCATTGCATGTTTACTACTCAACCGCCTACTATGACTTTCCGGAGGAGGAGATGAGTAGGAAGGGATGGATCGGAGCTGATTTATACTTTGATATAGATGCTGATCACATCCCTACGAGATGCGGTAAGATCCATGATAGATGGATATGTAGGGGATGCGGCTTCTCAGGTAAAGGGATAACGCCTGATAAATGTCCGATATGTAATAGTGTATCCTTTGAGGAGAAGACGTGGCCATGTGATGTATGTCTCGAAGATGCCAAGAAAGAAACTATAAAGCTTATAGAGATATTGATGGATGATTTCGGCTTCTCTAAGGATGAGATAAAAGTTTCCTTTAGTGGTCACCGGGGTTACCACGTGTATGTGGAGCATAAGGATGTGCAGTCTCTAGATTCTATGGCTAGGAAGGAGATTGTAGATTATGTTACATGTTCAGGGTTTGATGTTAACCTTCAGGGTCTAAGTGTTATTGGTAGGGGTGGTGGAGGCGGGGTTATAGGTCCTGGACTGGAGGATCCTGGATGGAGGGGGAGGCTTGCTAGAGGTCTACGTTCAATCCTTAACGAATCAACAAGGGAGGATCTTCGGAGGTTAGGTGTTAAGGATAGAGTGGTAGATCTACTTGTTGCTAATAGGGAGGCTCTATCTAAGAGCTGGTCCTCAACGGGTCCATGGGGACTGATTAAGGGTGTTGGAGTTAAAAGTTGGAGGCATATTATGAACTGTTGCTTGAAGGTTCTCTCCGTCAAGGTTGACACTGTCGTTACAACCGATATACATCGTCTGATAAGGCTGGATAATACTCTGCATGGTAAGACTGGAATGTTGAAGGTTTCTCTTTCAACCTCGTCGGTTGAGAGCTTCAACCCATTTAAGGAGGCTGTAGCTTTTAAGAAAGGCGAGGTTATAGTAATGGTTGATGAGGCCCCTCAATTTATGATAGGGGATGAAACGTTTGGTCCTTATAGGAGAGAGAGGGTTGAGCTGCCTATGGCGGCGGCTCTCCTCCTACTCTGTAAGGGTTTAGCTGAGGTTGCAGATTGAAGATGTATGAGAAACTCTATGAAGCGTGGAAGAGGGAAAGGGAGAGTGAAGAGTTACAGCCGTTATCAAAGGACTTCTACTCTAGACTGGCAGATTACATAAGGAGGCTTATGGAGGAGAGTAGAATGCTTGATGAGAAAACCTTGAGGGGTAGGTTGTTACTGAAGGAGAGAGAGAATGTTAAGTGGCTTGCGGAGGATCTGGTTAAGGCTAGATTCAATAAGATAATGGAGAAGATATCTGCGGGGGGAGCTGTGTCTGAGGGGCTGCTTACTATAGAGGAATCTGCATTTTATAGTAGGGTTTCTCCTCAAACAGAATCTTACATGGATATGCTCAATAGAATACTTCAGGGGAAGCCTCCTAGATTGGAGGAGGAAGAGAAATCGAAGATGATGCTTGTTAGGATATTGAAGGAGATACCTGCTATTGTAGGTGCCGATATGAAGACTTACGGCCCATTCAAACCTGAGGATGTAGCTGCTCTTCCAAGGGAGAACGCTAAAGTATTGATTAGGCAGGGTATGGCTGAGGAGATAGAGACGAGCTAGAATCCCTCTTCATTTGATATCTATTCTATAATATGGGTCTTATGCTTTTCTATCTCTGCTACGATATTATCTTTCTTCTTATTGGAC
>WAQA01000125.1 GCA_015520475.1 Candidatus Bathyarchaeota archaeon
TTCTTATGTTTGGTAGGTGCCTCTCCAATGGCTAAGACTATAATGCTTGAGGCTAAGCATGGATCCACACCTGAAGAAGTGAAGGTTATAGCTGAGAGGGAAGGGGTTAACCCTGACAGATTAAGAGATAGACTTGCAGATGGAAGAGTCATCATCATAAGGAATACTAGACGGAGTGGAAAGGTTAACATTATAGGTATAGGTGAAGGCCTCTCAACCAAGGTGAACGTTAATATAGGTACAAGCGCAACCGTATGCGACCTTGAAATGGAGAAGGAGAAGGCTAGGGTAGCCGTCAAATATGGATCCGACACAATCATGGATCTCAGCACGGGCGGCGACCTAGATGAGATAAGGAGGATGCTGATGAGGGAATCTGAACCCCTACCATTCGGGACGGTTCCAATGTATCAAGCATGGATCGAAGGGGTTAAGAGAGGCAGCGGCCTCCCAGACGAGGACTGGTTCTTCAAGATTATTGAGAGGCAGCTTAGAGACGGCGTTGACTTCATGACGATCCACGCTGGAATAACCAAGGAGTTAACTCAGAGAATGATGAAGTGTGAGAGGATAGCGCCAACCGTTAGTAGGGGAGGAGCCATGCTGGCCGCTTGGATGCTTGAACTTGATAGGGAAAACCCATACTATAGGGAATGGGATTACCTCCTAGAGATGTTCGCTGAGTATGACGCCGTCATCAGCATAGGCGATGCTCTAAGGCCAGGTGCACTGGCAGATGCAAACGATGAATTGCAGATAGCTGAGCTCATCAATCAGGCGAGGCTTCTCAATAGATCCCGTAAGGTGGGAGTGCAGGTAATGATTGAGGGGCCAGGTCACATGCCTCTGAACCAGATAGCTGCAAACGTTAGAATCATGAAGGAGTTGACTGATGGAGCCCCCTACTATGTGCTTGGCCCCCTCGTAACAGATATCGCGATGGGATATGATCATATAGCCTCCGCTATAGGCTCAGCTATAGCCGCGGCTGAAGGGGCAGATCTACTCTGCTATCTAACCCCGGCTGAGCATCTAAGCCTCCCAAACCCAGAGCAGGTTAAGGAGGGGTTGATAGCATCTAAAATAGCGGCGCACGCAGGAGACATCGTTAAGATCGGGAAGAGAATCTCAAGGATAGACGATGAGATAAGCATCGCCAGGAGAAGACTGGACTGGAAGCGCATGTTCGATTTAGGAGTGGACATCGACAAGGTGGAGAGAATATATAAACAGTTCGGGCCTAAAATAGAGTCCTGCAACATGTGCGGTCCATACTGCGTATTCCTAATACTTGATAAATACTCGAAGAGGGGAGGATGCTAAGGAGCCCTCAGCCCCAAAGATGAAGAAGCACCAGGTAATCTGGACAGACAGGATTCTTCCATCCACAACTGAGAGAATACAGAGACACGCTAAGACTCCAAACATCTAATCATTTCATTCAGAACTATAATATATCAGGTTCTCATCCTCCAGGAATTGATGCAGCTTTTTAACTGCTCTGTAGACGGCTTCCTCCTTCTTCGCTCCGGTACAGACGAGCTTACCGCTTGAGAAGAGCAGGATCACAACCGGAGGATCATCCATCCTATAGATCAATCCTGGAAACTGTTCAGGCTCATATATGATCCTTCCAAGGGCATAGGCTGTCCTCTCCAGATCTATCAGCCCCTTAAGATTTGCAGAGGCAACAATATTCTGTATCTGGAGTTCATGTTCACCCTCAGATATGATGCCGCTTCTCCTCAGCTCATCGATTATCCTTAAGATGGCGTCTCTAGCTTCATCCTCAGACTTCGCCCCAGTACAGACCATCTTTCCAGAATTGAATATTAACGTTGCAGTTCGAGGATTCTCAAGTCTAAAGACCAATCCTGGAAACTGTTCTGGACGATACTCAACGTTCGGGTAATGTCGCACTATACGATTCAAATCTACATTCTGCTTCAGATCCGCGGAAGCCACAACATTCTCAATCTTCACGATCGCATCAACCTTAGGCATCTATAAACCTCCCCTTAACATATCACTGGAACAATATATATTTGAGCGAATAATTAATGACCCAACACTTATAAATCTAACCAGTGCACGTCCGGTGGAGAGGCGTACCCGATACTAGAAAACATCCGGCGCAGCCAAAGGGAAGAACGCACCTAAAGAGTCAGATGTTCACGTCAGCCACATCACCAGCCTAGGCAGGGGCAAAAGTTTTATCTATCTTCCACACTCTTCCTCCATTTAATAACGGCTGGAAGTGCTGGGTGATGATTTCAACCTATAGATTTGAGGATGAAGAGCACATCCCAGTGGAGAGATACTTTGCTGAGGGAGTTAGACTCCTCTGGGGAAGATGCATGGAGAAGTACAGTATGCTCTGCAGCTCACTCTTAATGGCAGACTTCAAACCGGCATTCAAAGCTGTAAGAGATGGAATCAAATCGTTCCTAAACTCCAGAAATCCCAAGACAGGACTCATAAGATCTCCAGGACTCTACGGAGAGAAAGGACTGCAGAGAATATCTACAGGTGGAATAATAGCTGGAATCCTAGAATGGTTCGGCGGAGACAAAGAGATAGTTGAAGGATGCAAAGAATTTGCGGATGCCATATGGAGATACTTCAAATCTGACGAAGGAGGCCTCTATAACGCAGTGAATGTGGAGACTGGGAAGCCAGGAGGAATAGCCACAATATCAAATCCTGAAACTGGAAACCCGAACTGGACGTACACGGACTACTACGTCTCATTGGCAAGGAGCTATGCACGCCTCTACCTAGTCACAGAAGATGACATCTACTATGACAGATGCGAATACCTAATAAACTTCATATGGGAACGCCGCTTCAAAGAGACGGACATAGTACCAAACACCATAAGCATAAATGGAGGTTTTCCTGGTATAGAGGGTTTAACCTTCAAGTATCCGCAGACGGACAGCGTCATGGTTGACACGGACTCCCTATACTGGGCCAACATAGTCTACGACATATACAATATACTCGGTGAAACCCGCTATAGGGATATGGCTCTCAAAGTCACAGAAGGCTGGCTTAGGTGTGGTTGGAGGGATGAGTGGGATCATTTTGTTACTTGTGTTTATGGTGATGGTTCTCCTGGTTCAGGTCCATTCTTCGAGAGGATCTATGGGGATAGCAAGTATAATGTGCTCCGGCTTATGGTTAACGCTTACAGGGTTACCGGTGACCAGCGATACATGAACTATTATGATAGGTTCTGGGAGTGCCTGAAGAGGAACTCCATAGGCGGATTAATACCATACATACTTGAGAGGGGTAGGATTCCAAGTCCACTGGAGGGCCCTGGAACAGGACCATCCCACCCAGGAAACATAAACGGAATAGACAATACACCATCACACTTCATAGGCCTCCTAATAGACGCATGGGAAGCAACAGAAAACAGAAAATACCTAAAAGACGCATACAACCTCACAGAATCAATAAAAAAGAACAGCAAAAAAATACTCAAAACAGAACCACAAAAAATAAGAGGACTAGGACACAA
>WAQA01000126.1 GCA_015520475.1 Candidatus Bathyarchaeota archaeon
AAAGAAGACAGATCAATAGGAATGAGGGAACTAGCGAAGAAAACAAGCTTAAGTCTTTCAACCATCTCAAGAAACCTAAGAGAGATGGCGAAGGACAACCTAATAAAACTGAAAAAGGAAGGAAGAAGAGTCCTAGCCAAAACCACAAGAGTAGGAAGAATCCTAGCATAAAAAAGAAAGAGGGGAAAAGCCAATATGTACTTCCTATCAGAGTAGAAAGAAAATACCTCATCCACAAACTCCTCCCAATAGCTAGAGAGATGGAAGTTTCCCGACAACTAAGAGGACGAGCCGGCACACCTCACCCCTAAATCATACTATGAAGACGAAAAACCATCAATGTACCAATCTGCTCGAAATACGGCCCAACAGTCGAAAAAGTATGGGAATATCTAACCAAAATATGCGAAGAGGATACGTCGGGATAAGGGGGTCATCTACTACTTTCGAGACCTCACAGACGCCTAGAAGATGCTCTTCGCTTCAAATATGTTCGCCTACTCTGGGCCTGCGGGGGAGTGGTTGATCTGATAATAAAGACTATGGATGGAGAGTATGTATCAGTGAAGTATAAGAATACGGTGACTTCGACTTCCATGTCAGGGGAGATCAGAAGAAAGAGACATTGATATATTTGTTGAGATGAAAGAGGAGATTCTAGGCTGGGGCTAGCAGACTCGATTGTTCTAGGCACAGCTAAAATAAAGAAGACGAAAGTATTGACGGGTAAACCGTTAAAGCCTCGTGGTGGTTGATCGAATTATTTGTGGAATTGGAATTATAAAAAGGGGGAGGGGGATGAAGAGGTTCATGCAGTTCGCCATAAACCATGAATGCTACAGTATTCTCTCGCTTCGATATTCTCCGAGGTAACTGCGAATTCCGCTTCAGGCTTATCTCCCGGCTTGAAGGATTTACGGTAGATCTTGTCGCCTGTTATGATCTCTACCCATTCGATGTAGTGATCCTCTTCCATGGGATGGGGCACCGATCCAATCTTAACCTTTATGCCTGAGGGAGTTCTCTCTATCACTGGAACATGTTTCTCTAATCCCACGTCTTCTTTCTTCTCGGTTAATAGCTCCATTGGCTGTCCGCAGCAGACGAGCTGTCCCACACCAGCATGTAGAACCTCAACTATATTCCCGCAGATGTTACATCTATAGATCTGTCTTAACTTGGTCATATCTCTCCATCCTCTAATATTCTTCTAGGAGGGCCTTTAGATCACCCTACTTTAGTAGGGGATTCTTGTTTCTCGGCTTTTTATAGCCTCATCACACTTGAGTTCTGGGCATTACCAACGCCGTCTCCAACACGGGAATGTAACGTATACATCACCTGAGAATGTTCACGGCTCCATCGCAGTCTCTATTTTGGATTTTTGAAGAGGTCCCCCGTGACTTTGTTGGTTCCCCTAACTTTAAGGACGACCCGCACAGGAATCTTTATGTTTAAACCATTATTTAACTCTTAACAGTATTCATCCTCTAATTCAGTTTAGAGGTCTGTCGCTGAAGCTTGCTTGTAAGCCATAAGCATATTTCGAGTTTATTATCTGAGTTTATCCGCAAACCCCGTCCGTGAGGTATGAGGATGAAATAGATACTCTGACCTTGATTATAATGTTCTTGGTGTGTTCCTTACAGAAAGATAACCCGATGCGGCGAACCGAGTAAGCCGAATGGGCACGTTTATAAATGTAGAGAATGTGGCTTCCAAGCGGATAGGCATCTGATAGCCGCCTATGAAGCCTTCAAGGCCAAGGTGGAACGGATAGTTATAAAATGTTAACTATCTGATAACGGTGTATCATCTAGGTAGGTAGATGCGTAGAGATGACCTTTAGGTTATATATTCTATAAGATGGGAAAGCGGTAAACTCCGGAGGCAGCATGTATGGATTAACGTAAGGCTGCCCCCTAACGGTGGGGAACCATTAAGAGAGGATAGTTCACGTCGTTATTGAATGGTGACCAGAACCTAAAGTTCAAATATGAAGTGGCAACAATCATCACCGTCCATCAATGTTTTAGGTCTCTTGAACTTCATTTTCGGGTTAAAGCCTTCAACAACCGCGTAGTCTCCGTCGCAGATGAGCTTCTTCCCTATATCAGCCGCATTAAATCTTCTGAAGGTTTCAGCGTGGCAGCATCTCTTAACCTTCACTTCCAGAGCCTTCCTGTCCTTCCTTATGACTTCAAATTCATGTGCTTCTTTACTGAATAGTCTAAAGAGATACTCTGGATCATTACGGCCGGTCTCCTCAGATATTCTTCTCCATCTCTTCCGGGTCTTAGCATTCTTCCATTCGACCAAGTTATCTAGAGCTTCCTTCCCAAACTCCCCTTCAAGAACACGCGCCATAAAGATTAAGAGGATATCTCTATATTGTCTCTCTTTAGACATGTATGTATCGCCAATCATATCTTAGAGTGCGGATAAGATAAAGGTTAAGGGGATTCTTGTTTAGCTTATCAGGTTGCTGCTATGTTTTGGAGGCTTATTCAGACCTTCTGAGAACTGGACTGCACAGAAATAGCCCATCCAAGAAGCAGCAGAAAATAAAGTAAGCCTAACAGCAACTCATTGATAGATCATAGGCTTCCTCGCGGACCTCTTGTAAGTTTGTTGAATGATAAGGAATATAGAAGTTGTTGATTGAGAAAGAAGGGTCGATGATTATTTGGGCTGTAGCGTAGTATTATATTTTGATTATATCATCGATGCTCTCATAATCTTGAGAGAGGGAAGAATCATATAACGCTTAGCTTACCGTATCGACCGACGTTTAATTGAATTTCGCCTCTGAAGCTCTTCACGTATCCATT
>WAQA01000127.1 GCA_015520475.1 Candidatus Bathyarchaeota archaeon
GTGTACAATTAGACTATATAAGATATCCGGAGGAGGCTGAAGGATGCTTCTGTAAGCACTGTAGAAGCCTATTCAGAAGATTACATGGCGTAGACCCGAAGCTCCATTCGGAACCGGATCAGAAACTTTCGTTATGGATTCGATGGAGAGCATGGAACATAACGAGTTTCGTGAAGGAGTTGAGGCGGGAGATGAGAATGCTTAAGCCGGAGATGAAGCTTTCAGCAGCTGTCTTCAAGGATTATCCTAGATGCTTAATAACGGTTGGGCAGGACTGGCCATTATGGATAGAGGAGGGCATAATCGACTTCGTCTGTCCAATGACGTATGAATATGATGTTAGGGTTGCCCGTTACCTAGCTAGGAATCATAGGGCAGCTGCTGGAGAAGACGCTGTCATATATGAAGGGCTTGGAAAGAGGTCGAGCCAGTCAATACTCTCTCCAGAAGAGGTTCGGATACAGGCTGAAGTCTTCAGAGAGGAGGGAGCTGACGGAATAGTCATCTTCTCATTAAGCTCCCTCACAGACGGAGACTTTAAAGAGCTGGATAGGATCTGATCTGGGATGGGAAGGTTTAGGGTAGGGGTTGGAAGAACCGATATAACACCTAAAGGATCCGTTGAGCTAGCTGGATACGGCTTCTACTTGAAGAGGAAGTCAAGGGGAGTTCACATCCCAATATATTCCAGAGCCCTCCTACTGGAGAGCGGAGAAGAGAGGATCCTGATACTTAATAATGACCTTGCAGACATAGATGAACGGACCATTCATAACTCAAGGAAACTGATTGGATCAGACCTGAACATTGAGAGGAACAGAATAATCTTCACAAACACTCATACGCACTCGGCCCCTGCGACAACATATAAGCGTGGACTGGGAGAGGTAGATGAGAGTTACGTCTCCTCTCTTCCGGAAAGGTTCTATGAGGCGGCGGAGAAGGCATATCAAGACTTGAAGGAAGCCTCTATGGGCCTCGGGAAGGATAGATTATGTGGGATCAGCCGTAACCGGGCCCTTGAAGGAGGCCCAATAGATGAAGAGTTAACAGTTATACAGTTTAAAGGCCCAAATGGGGATGTTCTCGCTACAATATTCAATTTTCCATGTCATCCTACAACGATAGATGTTAGAACAGAGTATGGATTCTACATCTCACCTGACTGGCCTGGATGTGCGATGAGGATTATAGATGATGAATTGGGCGGGCTCTCAATGTTCTTGCAGGGAACATGCGGCGATATAGGGCCTGTGGTTGCGTGGAAGATGAGGGGTCTCGATGCGGCTGAAGAGGTTGGAGAGGCAGCCTCCAAGAAGGTTATAGAGATATGTAAATCCCTAACTTTTAACCCGAACATCAACATTAAATTTAAGGTTGAAAGTGTAGAGGTCCCCCTTGAAAGGATAGACTATAAGTATATAGCTGAAGAGTTAATCCGCTCGATGAGGGAGTGTGAAGAGAAGGAAGGAGAGAAGCGGCTGAGAAACCTAATAAGATTCTATAGGGAATGGGCTGAAAGTATGCTTGAAAAAGTTAAGAAACCAAAGACTTCTATAAAAATCAGCATATACGGCTTAAACCTTGGAGGAAACGCGTTAATATTCCTGCCGGGAGAGATATTTGTGGAGATAGGCCTAAAGATCAAGGAGTTATCACCATTCAAAAACACTGTTGTAGTTGGACATACTGGGAAGAGCGTCGGTTATATACCTGCACCTTGGGACTTCGATAGAAGAGGATATGCCTCAATATTAGCTCCAAAAGTCTTCGATAATCCGCCATACAAGAGAGAAGCCGGGGAAATCGTGCTGAGGAAGAGCTTAGAGATACTTGCAGATCTACAATAAAGGCTCCATTAAATTAATACGAACCTTGAATGTAATTCATAGGAGCTCGTTGTGAAGGTTTAATCCTTTACTCCTTAAGCTTTAAATATAGCGTTTTAATTCAGAATTGATCGGCGCCGCCGAATCGGGTGGGCCGCCGTACACGCGTATAAGCGTGGACGAGAGCTCAGCCGGTAGAGCAGCGGACTCTAGAGGCGGATGCCTCAGAGGCTGAGGCTGTTAACCCGTTGGTCGACGGTTCGAGTCCGAAGGCAGGAAGATCAGTCCTGCCTGACGAATCCGGCGGCGCCATTCCCCCTTATCAATGGTTAATTAATAGATCGTGGCTAGCTCCAAACCATTAATGTTTGTTCTCTTTTGGGATTTTGACAGCATAAAGGAGAATCTGGAGGCTGCATATACTTATATAAGGAAAAACATTTATACGGATTTACTTATTAATTATCTTGGAGGTTGCTGATTGGGAACCGTTAAAACAACCATAACGATAGATGAGGAAGTCTGGAAGAGATTTACAGTTCTTGTAATCGAGAATTACGGCTATAGAAAGAAGAATCAGATAATTGAGAACCTTATAAAAGAGTTTATTGAGGAGCATGAATGGCCCCAAACATACGAGGCTATATGGGCCTCAGAAGAAGAGATAATCGAGTTAAAGAGGAGGCTTTAGGATTGGGCTATTGCACATC
>WAQA01000128.1 GCA_015520475.1 Candidatus Bathyarchaeota archaeon
AAACTTGAAGATGTTAAGAGGCAACTCATCAAGAGAAGAGAGAAGGGGAAAGGAACAGAGAGTTTAAGGAAGAAGATCACGAAGATACGGGAGGACATAAGGAGGCAGAGGGAGAGAATAGAAAAACTTAAGATCAGATATAGGGAGAGGAGGGAGAGGCTGCATGAGAGATTATCCATCATGGAGAAGAGAAGCCGACAGATGATAGAGAAGACGGAATTGCAGATCAAGATAAAGAGGGAGACACGTGACTATAACCTGAGCACGTCACTTAAGAGCTATATCGACCCGAGAATATATTATCGCTGGGGAAGGAGGGTAGACTTCGACTGGAAACTCTATTATCCGAAATCTCTCCAGAAGAAGTTCTCATGGGTTGAAGAGCCACCTGGAGAGGTTGAAGCGGAGATCTAGTTGACGTCAGATGAGGAGAGGAACAGATCCTCTCCATCCCATTCGAGACGGAACCGATCAACAGGCAGATTCACCGTGAGGATACGACTGAATCATATCGCATGGTTCCCGCTCTCACCAGTTCTTATTCTGATCGCATGCTCCACAGGAATTATGAATATTTTTCCGTCACCGATCCTCCCGGTCCTAGCAGCCTTCATAATCGTCTTAACCACAGTGTCCACCCTCTCATCCTCCACTACAATCTCAACCTTTATCTTCGGTAGGAGATCCACAGTCATTCTCTGCCCTCTGAATTGGAGAGTTATACCCTTCTGCTCCCCCCTCCCCTTAACCTCAGTTATCGTCATCGACTTGAAGGCTGCTCTCTCAAGCTCCTCCTTCACTTGATCAAGCCTTTCAGGACGGATTATCGCTTCAATCTTCTTCATAATCCCACCTCATGCATACGCTTCTTCACCGTGCTGAGAGATATCCAGGCCAACGTACTCCTCCTCTTCCCTAACCCTAAGCTTGACTATTACATCTATTATCTTGGCGAGGACAAGGGTTGCTGTGAACGCATATATCATAGCAGCTCCAGCCGCTATCACCTGTACACTGAACTGTTCAAGGTTACCGTAGAGTAGGCCGGAGTATCCGTTAACTGAACTATTCGCGAATATACCTGTTGCTATTGATCCCCAGAGGCCCCCTATCCCATGTATGGCCCATGCATCTAAGCTCTCATCCAAGCCTCTTTGAAGCCTGAAGAGCATCGCCCTATAACATAGTAAACCTGCCACAACACCTATTATTATTGATGCTATGGGATCCACGTATCCTGCTGCAGGCGTTATAGCAACCAATCCAGCTACCGCCCCGCTCGCCATACCTGTAGAGCTGGGCTTCGCCCTCAACCAGCTTGCGAAGAGCCAGCCGAGAGCGCCTGATGCAGCAGCCGTATTCGTGACTAGGAGGGCGTTTGATGCGAGGCTGTTGGCTGCCAGAGCGCTTCCAGCATTGAAGCCGAACCATCCGAACCATAGTAACGCTAAACCTGCCAGGGTCATCGGGATGTTATGTGGTTCCATATCATATTCTCCGAAGCCTGATCTTCTCCCTATTACTATGGAGAGAGCCAGCGCTGAGAAGCCTGAGCTTATATGGACTACCGTTCCCCCTGCGAAGTCTAAGGCGCCGAGCCTTGCGCTCCAACCTCCTCCCCAAACCCAATGGGCAAGCGGGTCATAGATGAACGTTGTCCAGAGAACCCCAAATATTATGAAGGAGCTTAGCCTTCCCCTCTCAGCTACTCCGCTGGTGAGTATAGCTAGGGTTATAGCTGCGAAGGTGAGCTGGAACATTACGAATGCGAGCTCCGGCATCGTCAGATCAGAATTCTCCAGCCCCACCTCTCTCAGACCTAGATAGTTTAGGTTTCCTATGAAGCCCATTATGTCAGGGCCAAATGAAAGTGAGTAGCCGAGGAGAACCCATTGGACGCTGACCAACGCATATGCTATGAAGGAGAGGGATATGATCGAGATGACATTCTTCTTTCTTACGAGCCCTCCATAGAAGAGTCCTACCCCTGGAGTCATAAGCATCACCAGCGCAGTTGCAGAGAGCATCCAAGCTGTGTCTCCGCTGTTCAGGTTCATCGTCAGCCGCCTTATTGGGTATGATTCTTATCCCTCCCCCTCACATTAAACATTTTGAAATATAAAATTATTTAAGAAATGTTCATATCCATTCCTAAATAGTATGAAGGATGAGTTACCTGATGGATACTAAAGAATAATTTTAGAAGGTTACTCTTCAATCCCTTATTGAGATTCTAAGTTTAGCTAGGTCCTCCCTAATCTCAGCTCTCATACCCATAACCGAGAAGAACTCCTCCAGGAATATTCTGATGAACTTTTTAGGGGCTTCTGAGAGCAGAACCAATGTGAATTCATTCTCTGAATTCTCATTCAGCCTGAAGAAGTTGCATGTTTCAAGGCGTTCCAGAAGATCCCTCGCTGAATTAATTTTACATCTTAACTGTTCAGCATGAGCCCTTGCAATCCTCCTACACCTATCCCAGAACCTCTCTTTCTCGCTGGAGGTCTCTATTAGATCCAGGAAGAGGAGCCAGTGATCAACATCCAGTATTATATGCTCCCCGGAGAGAAGCATATCTATGTATGTGTACACCTTCCTCCTCAAGTGGGGCTCCCTTATCGCCTTATTCTCATGGTAGAATCTTAAGGCACGCCTTATAATCTCGCTCTGAGAGAGATCTGTCTCCTTCTTGATCTTCTCGAGTAGATCAACCGTTGATTTATCGAAGGCTACAGTAATCCTCCTTGGATTCTTGACTTTAGCTGCACCCAGTAACAGGACTATTCACTGCACAGTCCTTTCCCTTACATGATGGATGGTATGTGAGGGGACACTCAGATTTGACATGTCCATGGAGGCCTCCATAACATCTCCCCAGACAGCATTCCTCCAGCTAATGAAGTATTATCGACAGACGATTATTCAATTTTTAAGAGATTATATAAATATTTTTTTATCGTATACATGATTAACATGCAACTCTTTTAGTATATTTGAGATTTATTGAATAAATGAGTTGGGAAGAGCATCCTAGAATCAACAACCAAAAAGAGGAGGGATGAACGTCGGGAAACATTTTAAGAGAAACAGAACCCACAATATACATGTAAGAGGCTATCTAAAAATCAGATTCAATCCCAAAGCTTAAAAAGAGGTTTAATTTTGAGTGAACAGCTCCTAACTACAGTGCTGGTTTCAGCAATCGTCGCATTAGTAACAACAATATCAACGCTCATAGGGCGAGACGTATTCAAGAAGATGAAAGGTAAGATATGGAAGTTAACGTGGAAGAATAGGATTCCAAAAGGCTATGTAGGAGCTGAAAAGGCATTAAAGATGAATGAAGAGGCAAAGGTTGAGATATTTGGCAGAAGATACACCGTCGCCGGCCTAGCAGAGTATACACGGAAAGGAGAGAAGAGCTTCGAATTCGCAGTTATAGACGAAGATGAGGGGGTTGAGAGATGGCTTGAATTCAACGGTGACGAGATAATCATCTGGGCCTCAATCGATGACAGAGGCTTCTGGGAAGGGTTGGAGATGTACTTAACGGAGCCATCGCCAATCTCAATCAATTTTCTACGGAGACACTCAGGAAGACTACCCCTAATAATAGATATTCCAGCAGACAACAGACAACTAAAAGTAAGATTAACAAATGTGGAACTGGACGGTGAAGTTGAACACCTATTCGGCGGAACAAAGGAGACACCAGTACCATACAGAGCTAAATATAGATATGTACAGGGAATCCTCGAGGAGGAATATGCGGTTATAGAAGGTGAACAGCATCCACTATACATAAGCTTTGAAGGTTATGGTGCAAGTGAGATCCTCACCGACATCTCACTCGGAGTCAAAGTTAAAGAGGGAGACATCCACCTAATCTAGTAGAGGAGACACAGTAATAGAGGTATGGTATGATCCTGAATTATTGAAGAGTGATCTGATGAGTAAGAGGATCTATCTGGACAGGAACCTCCAAATAATCTTCTGCGTCACCCTTATGGCCGTCCTCGGAGTCTCCAGCATCACACCAGCCTTCCCAAGGATTGTAGAGGCTTTAGGGATATCTCCAGGTGATGTCGGCCTATTAATTACAGCCTTCACACTGCCAGGGGTGATCCTAGTTCCAGTGATGGGCATATTAGCTGATCATATTGGAAGAAAGAATGTTCTTGTCCCATCACTGATGCTCTTCGGGATCTCCGGAGGACTATGCTTCCTCGTCAAGAACTTCAACCTGCTACTGCTATTACGTTTCATCCAAGGAGTAGGAGCCGCCTCACTAGGATCACTCAACATCACTATAATAGGTGATCTGTATAGGGGGAGGGAACGGGCCGCGGCGATGGGATATAACACGAGCGTCCTCAGCCTAGGCACAGCAAGCTATCCAATCATCGGCGGAGCCCTAGCCATGCTAAGCTGGAACTATCCATTCCTCCTCTCCATCGCCGCGATTCCCATAGGCGTCCTAGTCATGTTTAACCTAAAGAATCCTGAACCAGAAGATCATAGAGGCCTGAGAGAATATCTAATAGGAACCTTGAAAAATGTTGGGAAGCCGCCGGTCATAGGGCTCCTCACCATAACCACCTCCACCTTCACTATACTTTACGGTTCATACTTAACCTATCTTCCATTATTGATGGGTCTCTTCGAAGCGACACCCCTCATGATCGGATTAATCATGTTCATCATGTCCTTCACAACAGCCCTAACCTCATCACAGCTCAATAGACTCTTAAAGAGATGCTCCGAGAAGAGGCTTCTCATAGCAGCCTCCATCCTCTATTCCTTAGCCCTCATAACAATTCCATCAATCCCAAACCTCTACATACTTACAATCCCAATCATAATCTTTGGAGTTGCACACGGCCTTAACATTCCAGTCGTCCAGACCCTCCTAACAGGGATGGTGCCAACAGAGCAACGCGCAGCCATAATGTCCATAAATGGGATGGTTCTACGGTTAGGACAGACATTGGGACCAGTCATAACTGGAGTGGCATATGCTATTACTGGGATTGACGGTGCATTCTATACAGGAGCGGGATTCGCAGCCATAATCCTATTAATATCCGCAACGCTTCTATAGAGATTTCAGACATGATGAGGAATGGAAGCAGCAAGACAGCAACACAGAGAAAAGTGAAAACATATTCAATATTTAATCTGCTGCTCCTCAGCCTAATAGTATCTCATGCAGACGACGTCAACCAATCCGATCATGCGGAACATGAAGACTTATCTATGCGGCGTCTAAGAATACTCTTCTCTTAATCCATAATGCCACATTCACGAGATTCATTAGGACTGGAACCTCGATTAGTGGTCCTATAACAGCTGCAAACGCCTCCCCAGAGTTTATTCCAAAGATAGCAACAGTCACCGCTATGGCCAATTCAAAGTTGTTACTTGCAGCAGTGAATGAGAGGGTAACGGTCTCCGGATATGTGAAGCCAAACACCCAAGACATAAGGAATGAGACGGTAAACATTATAATGAAGTAAAGCGTTAGGGGCAGGGCTACCCGTATAACATCCATGGGAAGCCTCACTATATATCCACCCTTCATAGAGAACATAACAACAACCGTGAAGAGAAGCCCTACAAGCGCCGTTGGACTCAGCCTCGACATGAATACCTCCTCATACCATTCCCTCCCCCTCCTCCTGATGAGGAAAAATCTTGTTGTAACGCCGGCTATGAATGGTATTCCAAGATATACCAATACGCTTTTAGCAACATCCCAGATTGAGATGTTAACTGCGACAGTCTCAGCTGAGGGAGAGAGCCACGCCGGGAGCAGCGTAACAAAGATGTAGGCATAGAAGGAGTAGAAGATTATCTGGAATATCGAGTTTAAAGCAACCAGAACCGCACAGTACTCATTATCTCCACCTGCAAGCATATTCCATACAAGAACCATAGCTATGCATCGTGCGAGACCAACAATTATCAGTCCTATTCGATACTCAGGCAGATCCCACAGCAACGTCCAAGCTAGAATGAACATGAGGAATGGACCAACAATCCAATTCTGTATAATAGAGATGGTGAACATCTTCCATGCCCCAGCAACCTTCGATATCTCCTCATATCTAACCCTGGCTAATGGAGGATACATCATCCAGAGAAGGCCAACAGCAATCGGCAACGACACCGTATCAACACGTAACATATCCAAGAGGACGGCTATTCTAGGGAAAACAGCGCCTAAACCAACGCCAGCACCCATAGCAAGGAAGATCCAGACAGTTAAGAACTTCTCCAGTATTGAGAGGCGCTTCACTCTCTCCGCATCACTCATCCCCCATCATCTCAGGAATGCATAATTGAAGGAAAAGCTTATATTAAAATTTTTTGATATGATATGTGATCAAGAATGGATGAGAACACCAGGTTAAAGATGGCGGTGGAAGAATCCTTAAGGAGCGTAATGGATCCAGAAATAGGAGCCAACATAGTAGATTTAGGGATGATAAAGAGGATCAGCATAGAGAACCAAGTAGCAACCATCGAGATGACCTTAACCTCACCCTTCTGTCCACTCTCAAGATACCTAACATCAGAAGTTAAGAAAGCCGCCGAGTCCGTTAAAGGAATATCCAGAGCCGAGGTGAAGATTACAGGATATGGTCTCCAACCACCTTGAAAGCCAGTAAACAGGAGTTGAGAGGATATCTATGACTCAAGTCTCAAACACACTCTTCGAACGAGTCAAGAGAACCATGGAGCAGAAGGAGACACTACAGTACAACTGCAAACCCGCCAGATGCCTAAGAGGAGAATGCAGCATGGACGAATGTCCAGTCGAAGACTGGATAGAAGATCTCAAAGCCACAATCGAATCCATACCCCAGAAGACCGTAGAGGAAGAAGCAGAAATATTCCACGCCCTAAGCGATCCAATAAGAATCAGAATCATCAGACTCCTAGCAATTAAAGGGGAACTCTGCAGCTGCGAGATACAGGCAGCCATAGGAGAGAAACAGCCCATAACATCCTACCACCTAAATCTACTAAAGAAGAACGGAATCCTAAAAGCCGAAAAGAGAGGAAAATGGACATACTACAGGATAAGCTCGCCAGAAATCATATCACTAATAGAAAAAGCTGATAAAATCAACTCCATAGATCCAATCCCCTTATAAAGGAGGAAACATTATTGAGCAAAAAGAAAGAGGAAGAACAAAATAAAGATTGCAAACATGAATGGAAACAGATAGGAACAACAAAATGGCAAACCCACATAATAATCGAATGCACCAAATGCGGAGCAAGAAGAGAGAGAGAACTCTTCCCCTAACAAGATTAAATACAGGCTCCTTGGCTATATGCTAAAGGTAAGGATATCTGTGAACAGCCCTTAACCTCCCAAACACATCGCCAGAAAAGGGACTATTTGACGAGAAGTATTTAGAATATATGAAGGTAACACCCATGTTTACACCACACAAAAATAAAAGAGATTCGCGGCTCCTCCTGGAAGGATGATTCCTGTTTATTCATCTTTTAGGAAGGGGCCCTTGGAACAGTAGG
>WAQA01000129.1 GCA_015520475.1 Candidatus Bathyarchaeota archaeon
TCTCATGGGTGCGGAGGGATCCGGTTGACGCCACTACACATGAGATAAAATCACTCAACTACCTTAACAGCATTCTATCTAAGATTGAAGCAAACAATGCAGGGGTAGATGAGGCATTAATATTGGATCATAGAGGATTCATATGTGAAGCAACTGGAGAGAACATATTTATCGTGAAAGACGAAAAGATATTTACGCCTCCACCTTCATCCGGGGCCCTCCCAGGAATAACGCTTGAAGTAATCAAGAGAATAGCTCAGAAGCTCGGATACCCAGTCATCGAGAGGGATATAACCCCAGTTGAACTGTACGGGGCTGATGAAGCATTCCTCTCGGGAACAGCAGCTGAGATCATGCCCATAAGAGAGGTTAACGGCAGAGTTATAGGTAATGGGAAGATGGGGCCTATCACAAGGAGATTCCTTGAAGAGTTCTATAGAATCGTAAAGGATCCAAAGGAAGGGACGCCCATATACGAGTAAGCGTTAACCATATCCTTCTACTTGTTCATGTTCTTCATCAATCTTCCCTATCCAATCAAAATAGCATATGCTTGATTACATGATCTACGGAGGGGCTTATCTCTTTTATTCGGATGGAAGATACGCGCGATATCTTAATTCTCCAATAGTATCAGACATTCTTCTATCAAGAAGCCTTCTGATGGTTAAGTACTTTATCCTCAGATACTACTGCGATAAGTATAGAAGACCGCATTATCAATAGGATTTTAGGGGTTGAGGAAGGCTTGTATGCGGTTGTGAAAGTGAAGAGGGATGTGGGAGCCGAAATCTTAAATGTTGATGTTCCAAGAATCGGTAGGGATGAAGTCTTAGTTGAGGTGAAGATGGCTTCTATCTGTGGAACAGACGTTCACATATGGGATTGGAATGAATGGGCCCAGAGAAATATTAAGAAGGTTCCAATAATATTTGGTCATGAATTCGCCGGCGTGGTCGTTGAGGTTGGCAGGGATGTCAGAAGCGTTCAAGTTGGAGACATGGTTTCAGCTGAAGGACATATAGTTGATGGAACATGTTATCAATGTAGAACTGGACGGATGCATGTCTGCAGAAATGTTGAGGGTTTAGGGATTGACAGGGATGGGGTATTTGCAGAATATGTTGCACTTCCAGAGAGGAATATATGGATAAATGATCCGGATCTTGATCCTGCCATAGCCTCGCTCCAAGACCCTCTAGGAAACGCTGTACACGCCATACTGCCAGATGGAAAACAGCACGATATCATCGGAAGGGATGTAGCCGTCTTCGGATGTGGACCTATAGGATTAATGGCTATAGCCGTCTTAAAGACTATAGGCGCATCCAGAGTCTTCGCTGTTGCAGGTGGAAGGAACCGGAAACGTATGGAACTCGCTAAGAGGATGGGAGCGGACATAGTCTTGAACGCTAAGAGGGAGGGGGAAGACATCGTTAGGATTATACATGATTTGACTGATGGGAGGGGTGTAGATGTAGCTCTAGAGCTGTCCGGTTCCCCCTACGCCCTGAAACAGTCTCTTGAAACAGTAACACCGGGCGGAAGAGTCTCGATGCTTGGATTACAGGACAGACCTGTAGAGATAGACTTTAACGCTACAATCATATCTAAGGGCGTAACAGTTTACGGGGTGACCGGCCGCCGAATCTTCCAGACATGGTATCAGATGAAAGGGTTACTGTCAGATCAGAAGTTCAGAGACAAGATAGCCACCGTCATCACGCATAGAATACCTATCAGAGAGATTGAGAGAGGAATAGAAGCTATCCATCTAAAGGAGGCTGGAAAAGTTGTTCTTGAACCGAAGTGGACATAGCTCCCTCTCAGCCGCATCAATCCTACCTCAGAAAGCCTTTTAAAATATAAGATAGAGAAGAGTGGATGGATTAGTATCACGTTTTATTTGAGGTGGGGGTTTAATTGGTCAAGAGGCACCCTACAGCCTATTTCCGTGAAGAGTATGAGAGACTCGTAAGGGAGAACCTAAACTGGGAGTTAAGAGTTTTACAGAGTGCATGTGAACCGGTATGCATGGTTGATGGGAGGAAGGTTATCATGATGTGCGCCAATAACTATCTGAACTTGGCTACTCATCCAAAAGTTGTGAATGCGATGGTTGAGGCTACAAAAAAGTTTGGAGCCGGCGCTGGAAGCGATAGATCAATAGCTGGCAACATGTCTATCCATGAAGAGCTCGATCGGAGACTCGCAGAGTTTAAACGTGCCCCCGCATCCTTAACCTTCCAGACCGGCTTCATGGCAAATGAAGGGTTAATCCCTCAATTATGTGATAGAGGCGACTTATACGTCTCTGATGAACTTAACCACGGCTCGATAATAGATGGGATAAGGCTTAGCCACGCTGACAGAGCAATATACAAACACAAAGACATTTCAGATCTTGACCGCATAATGGAGAAGGCTGAGAGACATAGTCCCCCATACAGGCGCATATGGATAATCACCGATGGAGTTTTCAGTATGGATGGTGACTTAGCTCCCCTTCCAGAGATCGTTAAGATAGCCGAAGAACATGGAGCCGGCGTATACGTTGATGATGCGCATGGGGAGGGGGTCCTAGGAGAGGGAGGAAGAGGAATAGTAAGCCATTTCGGCCTAACAAGAGAGCAAGTTCACATAGAGATGGGAACATTCTCGAAGGCTTTCGGGGTTATGGGAGGACACATAACAGGAAGCGAAGATCTACGTAACTTCGCATATAATAAGGCTAGAACATGGCTTTTGAGCGCAGCTGTACCTCCAGGAGTCGCTGCAGCATGCAAAGCAGCAATAGACGTTCTAGAAGCTGAACCCCAACTCGTCGAGAGGGTCTGGGAGAACCGTAGATATTTCATTGAGGAGATGGAGGCTCTAGGCTTTGATACTGGAAACAGCGAAACACCTATCGTGCCGATCATGTGCGGTAGAAGTAAAACAGCAAAGGACCTCGCAGATTATATATGGCGGAGAGGAGTATTCGCCCTACCAATAGTCTATCCTATGGTACCACGTGAAAAGGCTAGGATAAGAGTGCAATTATGCGCCAAACATACAACAGAGCATCTTGAGAGATCTATAGAAGCCTTTAAAGAGGGAGGGAAGAGAGTAGGACTAATATAAGAGCTGGAACAACAGCTTCGTGGCTTAATCCTAGATAGACAATTATGTGGGGAATAAACGTATACCTTAAGGATGTGTGGTTTCCCCTCTCCAAGCACCTTCTACAGGTTGGTGATTAAGCCGATAATACCTCGGTGGAAGGTGTAGATGAAGGCTCTGGGCAGGGTTACCACGAACGGTGATGAAGGTGATGAAAACCCTCCGATGAACCCAAGAGGGGAGCCGAGCTCAATGAATCCCGAGGCTTACATAGGCCTACAAACACCTATGTAAGCTGAACTTCTTTTTAGGATATACTCAAGAAGGAAGTACAGTTATGCGCAGAGATATTTGTATCCGCATCCTCCAGTACATTTCCTTTCTGAAACCCTTATTTTTGGGAGTTTCTCTTCCCTTATTATACTCCTTATGCTCCCTAATACACGCTTCACATACATCTTCATCGTCTCCGTTATCTCAAGATCCAGTATGAGCCCTTCAGGAATATAGTTTATGTATCCCCGTCGAACAGAGACATTATAGTTATCATCTATCAGCATGGCATAGGCAACTAGCTGATATTTATGATCCATCCATGGCTTACTATTATCTGATGGCATGTTCTTATACTCTACCGGTACATATTCTCCATCTACAGTTCTTATTATCAGATCCACAATGCCTGAGAGGTTAAGTTTACTGGAGTAGAGCTTCACAAAGAGTTTTTTACTTGCACCTTTAAAGTCAGGTGAATAATAGATTGCATCTTTCCTCCTCAGCTCCTTCCTAACATACTCTTCATGCTGCTCTCTCCCCTCCCTCTGCTGGGAACCCAACATGGGCTCGGCATGCATAACATGCTCGAAATATATGATTTTGGGGCAGTAAATGTAATGTTTTATATCGGTTGCCGTTACTATGCTCTCAGCCACATCAGAAATAGGCAACTTTCGGCTTCCCATCTTCCTCATCCAATTCATATCTCTTCTGCTTTCCAATCATCCTCCGACCTCTAAAGCATACTTCACATAGAGGATAAATCTGAACGTTCTCCATTAAATCCCCTATCAATCTTTTAAGGTCAACCAGTAAGCTATTAAGCCTATCTCTTCTCAGCCGCCCTATGAAGGCACTGTATTGTATATGATCCAAACCATAATCCTTCAAGGTTTCAGCAACCTTTAACCTTAGATTGTCGTCTGATATATCATATATGATTAGGTAGCGCATAGAGATCATTCTCCTCTTTATGTTACCATCCTAGAACGAATGGGATGTAGCTAGAGGATCCTCCCACAAGAAAACGCGCCACCATCCTCGCCTGGGAATATATGAAGCTCTTTATTGACGCTCTTCTACCATTAAACACAACCTGCACATTAAACCTTTCAAGTATATTACTGAAGATTGCCTTAACGGTTTTCTTACTTAGTATTCTACCCTCAGCAGCCTCCTCTCCGGCAGCTAATATCTCATCCACCTTAATTATCCTCTTCGAGATTAGGGTTATCAGTACTCTATCAACGATCTGCTGCCTGAACTCCTCCATCAAATCTAGAACAAGTGACGGTTTACCCGGCCTATCAGCATGTAGAAAGCCGGCGTATGGATCTAGACCAGCATAACATACTGCTTTCCAGACCTCCGGGAAGAGTAACGCTTGATATCCAAAGTTAAGCATGGCATTGAACGGATCTCTCGCACCTCTAGTTTCTCTACCATCGAATCCAATCTTCTCTGGAAGGATAAGGCTTAATGATCTCCAATATGTCCTTGCTGCTTCGGCTTCCAAGTTCATAAGCTCCAGCCTCTTCTCATCAATGTTACATCCAACTAAGCTGTCCACGTGATCGTAGATTTCATCGATCATCCTTCCAGCATGATAGAGTCTATCAGCCAATACTTTATCCCTCGCCTTTCTGTTCTTAGCCATCAACTTCAAGATATTAGCTTGATTCTTCAGTTTACCCATCACGAAACCCTTAGCCAAGATTAGGCCACGCTCATCATTATACGCAAGGAACTGTTCACGTCTAGTCCTTACAGAGCCAGTCATGGACATGGGCATAAGAATAGCATATGGCTGCCCACTATAATGTGCAAAGACAACCTGAATGTTATTCTTGATGGCTAGATTCAATGCTCCCGAAGAAAAAGCCGCGCCCATACTCGTACATATTATGCTATCAACCTTTTCAACTTGAAATTCACGTTTCTCATCCCCCTTTCTAACAACAAATCTATTACGTTTCTTACCTAGATATGTTCCGAAATCATCTAGAACTATCATACTCATAACCCATCAGCCTCACTAACCATAACATATATGACGATACATACAGTCCTCTGGACATTGAGACTTCTCAGGCATTCCAGGATCCCTGCTTTCAGCCACTATCTCAAATTTTCTCTCCCTCTCATCCACCCACCAATTTCTTAATTCATCACCAGCAAAGAACAGATCCCTCTTCACAACTATACGGCCATTAACCATATTCAAGTAGACTACACAGCAGATATCGACGGGAACTTCATGAACGCTCTCAAAGACCAAGGCATAACCAACCGGAGCAAGTCTATGCCAATCCTGAGGCTCACTCCCAACCTTCAAATCAAACATTATTGAATGAAGATAGTCATAACAATCAAGACTTAAGAGGCCGCTCAGACCTAGAAGCTCACCGGAGATCTTATGCTCAATCAAGAACGGAACAGTTGAGGCGATAAGATCCTGTTCAGAAGCATAAGGTTGCTGAGACTTGATCTCAGCATACCTAGCCTCACATACCTTAGCGAGATAATCCCAAACCATCCTTGCAACTGGAAGAACAGCCTCCGGATCAGCCCCAATCTCATTCCAACGAATCCTCTTACACCAAGAATCAAAACTTAAACTACGACGCTGAATGAAAGACTGCAGAAAATCGCTCACAACACCATGCAGAATCTTTCCAAGAGCCATCCTAAAACTTACAGCACCCTTAACACCCTCAACAAATCCAAGATAAACATCACGTCCAGTCGGACAATACTTAGAACAGACAATATACATCGGCAATCTAACATTCTCATAATAAGGCCTCAAAGGACCTTCATGCCAGCTCCAACCCCTAAGATCAGAACTTACACCGACCTTCCTAGATAAGGGAAGAAGCCTATACAAAAGAAACTTACGTTCAACTTCAGACAGAAAATACATGGGGGATCCCTAAAAACATTTTTTCGATTATCTTTATAAATATCTTTGCAGTCAGATAATAATCGAGGATGTCCCCTGAAAGGGGGATAAGAA
>WAQA01000130.1 GCA_015520475.1 Candidatus Bathyarchaeota archaeon
TCTCCATAGTGACGAATAGTTATCGCTCTCCTTGGACATTCAGCCGCACATACCCCGCATCCTCTACAGAGAGCCTCAATTATCCCTGATTTACCCTCTTCAACTTTAGGCGCCCCGTATGGACATAGCTCCTCGCAGAGACCGCATCCAATACATGATTCTTCATCAACCTTGGCGGTTATAGCCTCAGTCCTTATCCTTCTATTACCCATCAGAATGGCAGCTCTAGCAGCTGCAGCCTTACCGGATATAATAGATTCTGAAACATCCTTTGGACCTGAAACTGTTCCAGCAAGGAAGACTCCATCTACACTTGTATCTACAGGTCTAAGCTTTAGATGGGCCTCCATGAGGAAACCGTCCGGATTCAGAGGTATCTTCAGCATCCGCGCAAGCAGCACTTCACCCCTCCTAGGCCTGAGAGGTGTTGAGAGAACAACCCAATCAGTTAAAAATTCAACTTCACGTCCAGCTAACATGTCATATGCTATTACCCGCAGCTTGTTTCCTGGACCCTTAAGAATCTCTGGAGGGGCCTCCTCAATATGCCGGATAAATCTTACTTCTAATCTTCTAGCCCTTGAATAGAAGTCTTCATATTCTTTGTATACTCGCAGGTCTCCATATAAGATGACAACATCCGTCTCCGGCGAGTACTCCTTTATCAAGATAGCGTTTTTAATGGCGTTCATACAGCATATTTTGGAGCAGTAAGGCCATCCCTCCTCCTTCTTCGCTTTAAGAATCTTCCTTAAAAGCATAGCAGTATCAGATTTCGGAAAGGCTTCAAGCTCATATGCCCGTATCTCTCCCTTCCTCGCCCCAACACACTGTATCATAACAATCCTGTCAGGCTTTCCAATCTCCCCTCTTCTAAGCATCCCATCAAGCTCTTCCTGTGTTATAACCTTATCATAGACTCCATACTGGTAGAGGCCTTTTGGAGGCTGATAATTCAATGCGCCACACGCAACTATTATCGTTCCAACCTTAAACCTCCTCTCCTCACCGTCACTGGCAACTGTAACATTGAAGTTTCCAATGTATCCGCTGACCTCCTTCAAGTTTGAGGAGGTAAGCAATTCAATGTTCTCATGGCTCTTAACGGCCTGGATCAGTGGATCAACAATCTCCGAGGCATCCTGTAATGTTGGATATATCTTATATAGTCTCCGGACAATTCCACCTAGCTCCTTCTCCTTCTCTAAGAGGTAAACCTTGAAGCCTTGATTTGCCAGTGAAAGCGCAGCGGTCATCCCTGCTACTCCAGCCCCAATCACCAATGAAGAATCCAGGACTTCAAGTTCAGGCTCCACTTGTTCCTCAAGCAGGGCGGCCCTCGCAACAGCCATCCTAACAATATCCTTCGCCTTCTCAGTTGCCTTTAAAGGTTCACGTGGATGAACCCAGCTGCAATGCTCCCTTATATTAGCCATCTCGAAGAGGTATGGATTCAAGCCTGCATCGCTACATGCTGACCTAAAGAGGGGCTCATGAGTTCTCGGAGTGCATGACGCCACTACAACCCTGTTAAGATCAAACTTTTTTATAGCCTCTTTTATGGCGCTTAAGCCTGCTTCACTGCACGTGTATAGATTATCCTCTGCATGCACAACATTCGGCAATTTCTTAGCGTATTCAACGACTTCTGGAACATTAACTACGCCGCCTATATTAACTCCGCAGTGGCATACAAACACTCCAATCCTAGGTTTCTCCATAGATGCTTCATCCTCCCTGAGAGATTAACTCCATCACCCTAGCAGCTGTGGCGCTGCCCTGCATTATAGAGTCAGGTATGTCACCTGTCTTCGGCCCTAAACAGTATCCGCTGGCGAATATTCCAGGTCTCGTCGTATCCACAGGATGAGTTACAGCATTATACGGTTTTATGAAGCCGTACTCGTCAGTCTCTATTCCCAGGATATCCGCCAGTTTCTTAGCATCCCTTCGAGGCGTTAAAGCAGGACATAAAACAACAAGGTCAAACGTTAACTTCTGTATGTTCCTTGTAGCTGTATCCTCAAACCATACGGTTAGATCCTTTGTATCTGGATCCTCAATTATCTCGCCTGGACTGCACCTGATGAATCTCACACCGTACTCGGTCTTAGCTCTATTAACAAATTCTTGGAAGCCTCTGCCGAAGGCTCTGAGATCAATGTAGAAGAGACATATCTTAGCGTCTGGAACATGCTCCTTAACTAGAACAGCATCTTTAACCGCATATTTACAGCAGATGCTTGAACAGTAAGCGTTTCCAAGCCTCCGATCCCTGGATCCTACGCATTGGATGAACGCTATCTTACGCGGTATCTTACCGTCTGAGGGTCTGATTAGATGTCCTCCAGTAGGTCCTGAAGCGCACAGTAGACGTTCCAGCTCAAGCGATGTAATCACGTTTCTGAAACGGCCATAACCATACGGTGGAATCTCAGATGGATCAAAAAGGTCGAAACCTATTGCCACAATGATAGCTGAAACATTTAATTCAATCTTTTCAGATTGCTGATCGAAGTTCACGGCTCCTGTCCCGCATACTTTCTCGCAGAGGCCGCATTCCAGACAGTTCTCCCTATCAATCACCATAACCCTTGGAACAGCCTGTGGAAAGGGCATGTATATCGCTTTTCTTATTCCTAGTTTTTCGTCGAATTCGTTTGGTACTTCTACTGGGCAGTGCTGGGCGCATACTCCGCATCCCGTACATTTATCCTCATCCACGTATCTAGGCTTCCTTACCACCGTTACAGTGAA
>WAQA01000131.1 GCA_015520475.1 Candidatus Bathyarchaeota archaeon
AAGAGACAGGACTTTACATCGCTCACTTCACGCTTCACCTTCAAATCGACGGTTGCAGGTTGATTCGCCATCGAGAGTAGAGGGCATATGATCTCATCTGCGTTCGGAGATTCATTCTACACTTCTCTCTCAGCATATCTCAGTTTAAGAGCGTCTTTCAACTTCTCAATCGCCTTTATTGATGGTGAGGAGGGAGCGTAATCTAGGGGGGCTACTCGGGCGGCATCCGCACGGATAATGTTTGGATCAAAGGGTATGACGCCTATCAATTCAAGATTCATCCTCTTTACAGACTCCTCTATGAATCTAGCATCCTCCTCCCCCATAACCTTATTTGCAACAATTAAGACTTCTCTCACGTTTATGTCTTCGGCCAGCATTCTTATTCGGTTGGCTGTCTCGATTGATTGGGCTCCAGGCTCCACAACGCATAGGAGAGCGTTGAATCCTTTAACGGTTGCCCTGCCTAAATGTTCAAGTCCAGCCTCCATATCCATGATTATCACATCTCCCTCTGTGAGGGTTATATGTCGGATCAGAGCTCTTATGAGGGAGTTAGCTGCGCACATGCATCCGGCCCCGCCTGAACGTACTGTTCCCATGATGAGCAGTCTAACTCCGTCTGGACCTCTAAGACCATATTTCTGGGCGATATCATCCACTGTTGGGTTAAGGTTGATGAATAAGCCGAAGGCGGATCCAGGCTTCACACCAGTCCTCTCCTCAATCAAATCCTTATTTTCAGCTATAGGCGTGATCTTTGATGCTGTCTCAGATGGGATTCCTAGGGGGAAGGCAAGGTTCATGGATGGATCCGCATCAACAGCCAACACTCTGAATCCTTCCCTGGCCAGGAGACGGGCCAGTGTTCCGGAGATCAATGTCTTTCCAACTCCACCCTTACCTGCAACAGCTATCTTCAATATCCACCAACCCACCAGAGGATCTTCCTAGCCAGGTTTCTTTCAGCATATTCTTCTATGCTCCTGAATCTTCGATTTATGATTCCGTTTAGTTTCTGCGAGTTTATCTTCCTCATAGTTTTTATGACTTCCCCTGGATTACTGAAGACTTCAACTCTTCCATCGCTTCTCCTCCTAGTGACCTTTATGCAGCCGTCAACTATACAGTTGAGGACGCATGCAGCGCAGTAGATGCATAGTTCCTCAGAAACCTTAACTTCTCCATATCCCCAGTATAGGGCATTCGTTGGGCAGGCTTCGATACATAATTTACATTCAACCCCTTCACATATTCTACTGTTGATTATTATGTTTCCATCGGCGAAGTACTCCTTCACCCCGATGGATTCAAGAAGTTTTATCCGTTCCTCTCTTTTCCTTTCTGATCTCTCACGTAGAATGGTGAATATGTCGATTTCTCCACTGGACATCTCAGTCTTCCCTAACCTAGACCGTTCTTAAACATGTCTGGGGATCTATTGTTCCCCCATTCATTCTGGATCTTAACGGTTCTATCCGTATCCAGCCCTTCTCATTATCTCCTTTACCGACTGATATGCTGGGGATGAATCTGGAAGTTCAAGTAGGGATCTCCCATTAAACACGAAGTCTTCAACCGCTTCATCATACATTATCTTGCCGAGATATCTTAGGCTGATCTCCTCTTTAACTTTGGATTCAAGGTTCTTCGGGAACCTGTATCCTCCGATAACATAGAAGTTTCTGAATCTTATCTTCACCTCCCTCACTATCTTGTATGCTCTCTCAACGTGATCAAAGGATTTCTTGGATGGATCTATTATGTCGAATATGTCGTCGACGGCTGACGCTATCCTCCTATTCAAGTGTTCAAGTCCAGCTGGAGAATCGATTATGATATGCCTATATATTCTCGTGAGTTTTCTGAGGGCTTCCTTTAAAGCAGCGTTTGGAAGGCAGTAGCATCCCTCAACCCATTTAGGACCGATAGATATTAAATCGAAGTGTTGGCCTTCATAGAGGCCCTGCTCCCATATCCTGCTCTCAATCCTCTCTGAGGGTGAGACTCCAACGGTTGTTCCCCCCTCCTCAAGGAATGTTTCGACGAGGAGCTCCGAAACCGTCTTCACCCCTTCACCTTCCAGATCTACCCCGACAACTTCAGCTAGGTTCTGGTCTGGATCCGCATCTATGAGCAGAAGGGGAGTCTCATCAGCCTCTATAAAAAATTTCGTTATTAGAGCTACGAAGCATGTCTTTCCGCTTCCACCCCTACCAATCGACACTATGAAGGCCATGATTATTAACTTCCTTGAGGAGGATTTAACCCTCCCTTTTAGGAGGCCAGTTGTCCTTGAGGAAGGCAGGTATTCCAGAAGAGTCTCTTGGACCTACAAGCACATGCCAACCGGTTAACTCTTCGATTTCCCCGCTTAACTTGGCTGCTAGGCCAGGTATTATCAGGTATCTATGCTTGACTTTATCTTCTATTCCAGAGTTCTTCACAGCGTCCCTTATAATCTCAGCCGTTAGGTTTCTACCTGCAACTGAGCTCTCAACACTTATCCCTCCAGTATCAACAACTATGAGGTAACAGTCTACATTCGACGATTTTATATCTGATTCCACAGTGAAGTATGTGAGGGCATAATTCGTTGTGATCATAACTGGAGAGTTCTCATCAGGGTTTCCGAAGACTCTTAATCCAGGCTCAACCGAGACGGGCTTCCTCGGATCAGTGTAGAGGTTGAATCTAAGTATCACGTTTGGCAGTAGAACCCATCCATCTATACTATGCAGTATTAATATGTCAGCGTATCTTGAGAGCAGCATAGCTGTGATGTAGGCTTCTTTCCATTGGAGCAGCTCCTTCGGCTCTGACTTTTCAGTCCAGACAGTTATAGGCGCGCCTAGAATTGGGAATCCTAGGAGCTTGTCTCCTCCTTTACAGGCGTTTCTCCGGATCATGGTGAAGTTGTTTATCGTCTCTGATAATCCCTCATCTGGAATTGTGCCTGGATCAAGAACTAAATCTTCAACTCCATACTTCAACAGTGTATTTGCAAGGGATCTTAGAAGTGTTAGATTGTTTGGGGAGAAGATTGTTAATGGACAGTTATACTTTAACGCTAGATCCGCCATCTGCCTCCAGTTATTCTCTGTAGCAGCGTATATTAGGGGTCTCCGATCATGTATGATCTCCAACGCCGCTCCAATCACTTCTGGATTGAAGGAGCAGAGGATAAGGGGTAGATCAGTCTCCTTCGATATCATCTCAACTGTAGATCTGAACTTGGATGGATCATTTGATGTTGACCTAACAGCTATCATGTCAAGGCTTAATGTTCTCCCTATATAATTATATGAGAAACTCTCGACTCTCCGGATACGCTTTAGAATTTCGTCTCTTGACATCTCATCCTCAACATCTATTGCTATCGGAGCTGGGTTATGATAGGTGAATTCATGACGGTACATAACCAGTTTCCCGCCTATCTTAACAGCATGCCTCCCAGTTCCTATCGTTATCTCCTTCACCGCTGGAGCCAGTAACTCCTTGAGCTTATTATATGAGTCTCTATACTCCTCCCTTAATAGCGGAGGGCAGGATTCTAGGCTAACCTCCCTATTCACTACCTTAGCGGCGAAGGCCATACAATTCTTCTCTTCACATTCACCGCAGTTTGTTTTTGGAAGTAGACGGTAAACGTCTAATGGGCTTAACTCTTTAATTCCCCTCTTCTCTTCTCCACTCATCTTATGTCGCCTCTAAATCTTGATTGATACCCAATCAGCTATCTTTTCAGGCTTCGACTTCCCTATACTCATCAAATTCTTGATCACTTCCTTCATTGTCTGTATCGCGGCTGGATGCATCATCATGAACATGTCAACACCCGCTAGGAGCAGCGTCAACGCGGTTATGGTCTCCCATATCGGCCCCCTAAGCTCTCTAGGCTCCCATTCAGGCCCCATCTTCATCCAAGCCTCCCTTGCAGCCCAAGCGTTAGTTGATCCTGAAAGTGTAGGGTGCTGGAGCTCAACGTCTCCCATCAAGGCTGAGAGCCTCGCCCTTTCATGTAGGCTGAAGGAGTACTCAAGCCCGTACCCTAAAGCAGCCGTCGTCAAGTCCATGATTATACTATCCTTCGGGATGAATTCGTATAATCTTCTATTCAGCTCCTTCGCTTCATTCAGATCCATAGCTGTGAAGGCAAGCACTACATGCCCATGCTTCTTAGCTGCTTCTGCAACCTTCCCTAAAAGTCCAGCTTCAGCCATGTCAGGAGTTAATGAGCTGAGCATTACTCTCTCCCCATCAGCCACCTCAGCCACCTTGATGAAGACCTCTGAATCCTTCTTTGGATCTCCGCATCCCCCAACTATGACTGGAACATCTACGGCCTGAAGAACCTCCTCTATCGTTTTAGAAGCTTCTGATGGAGATGCATCCTTGATTAGTGGATCCGTGCTCAGCAGATGCACGGTTACAGCGTCTGCACCGAACTTTTCTACAGCCATCTTCGCCCAAGCCGATGGATCCTCCATAACCTCCTCCACATGCTTCCTCAGAGCCTTCGGCAGCCTCACCTTTATATCGAAGACGTCTACTGAGACGACGGGAGGGTTAGGCGGAACCTCCTCGAAGAGATAGAATGGAGGTGACGTTTCACCTCCAATGACTATGGTTCTCCCCCTGTCTCT
>WAQA01000132.1 GCA_015520475.1 Candidatus Bathyarchaeota archaeon
TACATTCAACCATCGGCTCTTTGAAGTGGTCGACGTGGCCTGAAGCCTTGAAGACCTTTTCAGGGACGATGACTGAGGTTTCTATCTCGAAGAGTCCAAGCCTCCTGAGGAAGAGATCCCTAAATTTATCTTCTATCTTCCTCTTCAGTATGCTGCCTAATGGGCCGAAGCTTATGAAGCCGCTTACTCCACCGTATATCTCATAGGAAGGCCAGAAGAACCCTCTTCTCCTTGCAAGTTCACTGACTCTCTCGAATCTGTCGCTTTTACTCAATCTCTTCTCGCCTCTAACCCCTGGAAACACTTATATGGATTCTCCATAATCTCTAATAAATCTTCAAGGTTAAGTTAATTCTTTGGACATGTATGGGCCGTCATGTCTGTAGCCAAGCCTCTTATAGTATTGCTTCGTCCCTAAAGCGCTTGTTACAAGTATCTTCTCAACTCCACGCTCTACACTTATCTCCTCAGCCCTCATCAGCAGTAGGGCTCCATATCCCCTATGCTGATATGCTTCGCCGCTGTGTTGATGGATTGGGACGAGGGGGCCGCAGATCCTCAGCTCCCTAACCAATGAGCTTCTCTTCTCAGAGATTTCCGGTCGATGCTCCTTTCCTGAGGGGATTCTCAGCCTGAGATATCCTATTAGGATATCATTCTCTAAATCCTCTACTGATATGAAGAATTCCTCCCCCTCCGAGGCGCGGTATCTTCGGGTTACAACCTCAACATTGTCAGGGTCAGGTTCAACGTTGTCCCTGAGCATTCTATGTCCAACCTCACGGCATCTGATGCATCGGCACCTCAAACCTAACCTTCTAAGCCTCTCCTGAACTATCTGGCGGAGGTTGCTCTTGTCAACGCCGGCGGATATGAGGTAGGCTGGAATATCCCTCTGTATACGCATGATCCTCACCCATTCAGGAACCATCCTCTTAACCTCTAAGATTAGATCTGCAGCCTCCTCTGTTGAGTATGGCCTGTAAAGCCCCCTCCTCCACAGATCATAAAGTCTCGTACCCTTAATGACTAGGCATGGATATATCTTGATCATGTCAGGCCTGAACCTTTCATCATTGAATATTCTCTTGAAGACTTCGAGGTCCCTGCTGAAGCTGGATCCGGGGAGGCCTGGCATGATATGATATACAACCTTCAAGCCTGAATCCTTCAGTGTTCTTGTTGCTTCAACAACGTCTTGGACGTTATGGCCCCTATCAACAATCTCGTAGATGTCATCATATATTGTTTGGACTCCAAGCTCAACCCTTGTAACCCCCATCGAGAGCATGAGGTCAACATGCTCCTTCCCAGCCCAGTCAGGCCTCGTCTCAACTGTTATGCCGACGTTACGTATCCTGCTGTGCTCAGAGATTCTCTTCGCCTCCTCAAGCGATGAGGATTCAACGCCGTTAATCGCATCCAAGCATCTCTTAATGAATTCCCTCTGATAATTGACTGGCATGGCAGGGAATGTCCCACCCATAACTATGAGTTCTATCTTGTCAACTTTATGTCCGATCGATATCAGCTGATTAATTCTGCTTCTAACCTGCATGTACGGGTCATAATTGTTCTGTAATCCCCTCATAGCCGCCGGTTCATGGCCCGTATAGCTCTGGGGAGAACCCATCTTAGGCCCTCCTGGACAGTATATGCATGGGTTCTCCTTTGGGCATGGCCACGGCCTGGTCATAACGGCTACAACCGTGACTCCGGATAATGTGCGAACCCTCTTTCTCCGGAGAACCTTAACAAGTCCCCCCTCCCCATGCAGATTTAAGTATCTGATTATCTCCGAGTTTGAGGGTATCCGGTCTAACCCATACTTCTTCGCAACCCTCATCTTAATAGTGTTTACATCCTCTAATGTAGGGTTCCTGAGCTGGCTTAGACAGGATATGATCTCCCTAGCCACCGATTCATCCATAATCTCTTCCCTTTTTGGAATGGTCACTGCATGATCCAAAAGGAGCAATTCAACTATTTAATCTTCCAGTTCCACCATGCTCTCCTCTAAGATCTCCTCGGCATGTTTGATTCCTAAACTTGTTATGCAGTATTCTCCCTCAGATGTCTTCTCGATTATGCCTCTCTCGATAAGCCATGGAA
>WAQA01000133.1 GCA_015520475.1 Candidatus Bathyarchaeota archaeon
GAATACGAGTAACCCCTCGGAAAACCTATGAAACATGAATAAATCTGTGCCTTGCGGTGTATATAGTTTTTTGATTTAGGAGAGACATGTTTAGGAAGCGCACATCGCTGTCCGATGTGTCCATGTCAGGAGTTGCAAGAAGGAATGTTCGGGGATTCTAGCGATCCGTGGATTAACGTTGCTGGCTGTTGGCTTAATCCTCGGCGTCTCGGTTTAGACTTGGATTAAGACTCGCCGGTTTTCTCCAGATGTTGTAGGGTCACTGCTTCCAGCAGCATCGGCTGTGCTTATAAATGCGGCCTTTACATTCAGGCCTGTCAAAAAGCCTAGGCTTCTTATAGCTGCTGGTGCCAGAACTCTTCTGAAACAACCCCTCCTAAAACAGATTATTCTACTCTCCGAATTTAAATAGAATCGTCATCGATACTGTTAAGATAAGGTTTTTGTGGCTTCGGGGAGCCTTACTCTTTTGGAGGTGATCTGTTGTAGGCGCTTTTAAGCGGCTCCTCGAAGCCGTTAAGAGAATTCACACATGGAAAGAAAACAAATAGAAAGATGTATCATAATCGCCATAGGATAACTTAATAAAGAAGAGTTACTGAATCTGAGATATGAATTTGCGAGAAAGGTTTCTTCTAACTGTGCATTTCCAGAAACCTGATAGCATTCCGAATTTTGAGATTGGTTTTTGGGATGAGACTATTGAGAGATGGCATCGGGAGGGGTTGCCATCTTATGTGTGTCAGGTGTCTAGTGGTTCATGTCTGCCGATTAATGCTCAGCGAAGGGTTCCGGGGCTTGGTTCATCGTGTATGGATGGATGTTCCAGCGGTGTTGTAGGGATTACTCAATATTTTGGTATGGATGTTCACGCTCGCACCCCCATTCCAGTTAATACGAGGGGGCCTATTCCCCCTCTCGGCCCTAAGATTATAAAGGATGAGGGGGAGACCGTTGTTGAGTTGAATGAGTTAGGGGTTATGTTGAGGCGTAGGAAGAAGTTTTCAACTATTCCACAGTTTATCAGGTTTCCAGTTAAGACATTGAAGGATTTCGAGGAGATCAAGTTTAGGTTTAATCCTAAGTCTCCTGAGAGATACCCTAAGGATTGGAATAGGCTTGTTAAGACTTATAGGGGAAGAGATTATCCGCTTGCAATAGTCTTTAATGGCTTCTTTTGGCAGTTGAGGGCGTTGATGGGTTTAAGGAATCTCTGTATAGCCTTTTATAGAGACCCGGAGCTTGTAAGGGAGATTGTTGATTTCTGGGCTGAGTTTAATATTCAGGTGGCGCGGAGGGCTGTTGAGGAGGTTGAGGTTGACTGTGCATACTTCTTTGAGGATATGGCCTATAGAAAGTCTTCTATGATTTCACCTGAAATGTTTAGGCGGTTCATTCTTCCCTGCTATAAGAGATGTACAGATTTTCTTAGGGAGCATGGTATAGACACAATATTTGTTGATAGTGATGGGAACTTGAATGATCTTATACCTCTCTTTTTGGAGGGCGGGGTGAATGGTGTCTTTCCCGTGGAGGTTATGGCTGGGAATGATCCCATTGCTTTGAGGAGGAAGTATGGTAAACGGCTTGTTATCTTCGGTGGAATCGATAAGTATGCTCTTGTTCATGGTCCCGAGGCCATATCTAGGGAGTTGGAACGTAAGCTGCCGTATCTTCTTTCAGAGGGTGGATATATACCAGCAGTGGATCATCTAATATCGCCAGATGTATCACTTAAGAACTTCAAGTATTATGTTCAGCTTAAGATGAGGATGCTTCGTGATTATAACTGAACTCATCTCAAGACTATTAAAGGTTTTCTCGGTATGAGGATTACTGTAGAGTTCCATGAGCTGAATGATGATGAGTGGAAGTTCATAAGGCCTCTTCTGCCTCTTAATGCTAGGGTGGGTCTAGGCCGATGATAGGATAGTTTTGAATGGCATCATGTATGTGCCCGTTACCGGCTGTAGGTGGATGGATATGCCCGTCAAGTATGGTTCCTACGTGACGGCTTGGAGTAGGCTTAAGAGGTGGCGGAAAGAGGGTTTATTGTCTAGAATGCTTGAGGCCTTGATCTTTAAGGGTTATAGTATGGACAGGCTCAGCC
>WAQA01000134.1 GCA_015520475.1 Candidatus Bathyarchaeota archaeon
AAATGATTCAGCGAATTTTACGAAGTCTGGGACACCGCCCAGATCCACCTGCGAGTATCGCCTATTATAGAAGAGCCTCTGCCATTGAGCAACCATTCCAAGAACAGAGTTGTTTAGAACAACAACTATAACCGGAATCTTCTCAACTACGGATGTAGCTAGATCATGCGATGTCATAAGGAAACTTCCGTCACCAGCTATATCAACCACTGGAACATCTGGACAGGCAACCTTCGCTCCGATAGCCGCTGGAAAACCGAATCCCATAGTTCCTAAACCGCCAGAAGTAATGAATGTTCTAGGCTTGTACGCTTTCAGATATAAGGCTGCCCACATCTGGTTTTGACCTACCTCAGTGGTTATAATAGCGTCTTCAGGCAGTATCTTCCTGATTTCAGCCATAAGTCTAGGCGGTGATAACCCATTATTTGATTCAACCTTCTCCTCGAGGAGAGCCTTTAACTCTTGAACTCTCCTAATCCACTCTGAACGATCTTTTCTGCGAAGTCTCCGTAATGATTCATATATAGCCTTTAATGCCCTCTTAGCATCAGCAACTATTGGAACATCAACGTTAACATTCTTACCTATCTCGGCTGAGTCAACATCGATATGTATGATCTTAGCGTCTGGACAGAACTCTTCAAGCTTCCCAGTTGTCCTATCAGAGAATCTTACGCCAACCGCTAAGAGCACATCTGCTTCATGGATTAGCCTATTAGAGGCTAAGGTGCCATGCATCCCCATCATACCCATCGATAATGGATGGTTCTCAGGGAAGCTTCCTTTACCCATAAACGTCGTGGACACCGGAGCTATAAGTAGCTCTGCAAGGGCGATAAGCTCCTCAGATGCATTTGACGCTATGACTCCTCCACCGGAAAGTATGATCGGCCTCTCAGCCTCCGCTAAGAGTTCAACAGCCCTCTTAACCTGTAATGGATGTGGATCAAGATTTAAACGGTAACCTCTAATCTCAATATTATCCGAGAATTCTATGTCAGCCTTCTCGATTTGAGTGTCCTTTGGAACATCTATCAGTACAGGTCCCTGCCTACCCGTCGTCGCTATGTAGAAGGCAGTCTTCACTATCTCAGGTATCTCAGATGCACTTCTAATCTGAAAGTTACATTTAGTTATTGGCGTCGTTATTCCAACTATGTCGGCTTCTTGGAAGGCATCCTTACCTATCATTGATCTTGGAACCTGACCTGTAAACGCGATTATGGGTATAGAATCCATGTAAGCATTTGTTATTCCAGTAACCAGGTTTGTAGCGCCAGGCCCAGATGTAGCCATACACACGCCGACTTTACCGCTTGCCCTAGCATACCCATCAGCCGCATGAGCCGCACACTGTTCATGCCTCATCAGTATATGCCGAATATCTGAGTCATAGAGTACATCGTATATTGGAATTGTTGCTCCTCCAGGAATCCCGAATATAACGTTGACCCCTTGCCTCCTTAAGGCTTCGACGAGAGCCTCAGCACCAGACATCAAAACCAACTTTTAGAACCTCCTCTTCTCCTTTTATTTTTTAGAAAAGACAGGTTGTTCCAGATTGGATCTCCGACGATTCCTTTCCTCTTACAGTTAGAATCTATCGTTGATCTACCTTTATTTTGGGAGGAAACGATTCCTCCGTACCCGGCTATCCCTCACTTCAGATCCTCCGAACTTCAGGTATGGCGTATGGAAGTACATACTCTTAACTTAAAAAGTTTTTGGTTCATCCCTGAGATGCCCTCCCAACATTATTATTACGTGGACGGCCAATGAGAACGTTCATTCCATTCAACATAGCCTCTACACTTGCCATGACAATGTCTCCATGAGCCCCCCTAGCAGTTGCAACCCTATCACCCTTCCTCAAGCGGACGGACACTTCGACAACAGCATCTGTACCTCCAGTTATAGCGTCGACATGATACTCTTCAAGTCTGATAGGCTCAACCGCTGAGACAGCCTTTCTTATAGCGTTCATAGCAGCGTCTACGGGCCCTATTCCAGTAGCCGCTTCAGTAAGCAACTTCCCATTCAAGGAGAGTTTTATGGATGCTGTTGGAGTCACCTTGTCCCCCGTTACAACTGTTAACTCTTCCAGTCTGATTGATCTGACGCTCGGCAGCCCCATAACAGACTCCGCTATAGCCTGTAGATCAGCGTCGGTCACCCGCTTACCACGATCACCTATAGCCTTAACTCTATGGAATATCTCCTTTAACTGTTCATCGTTAGGGTGGAGTCCCATCTCATTCAGAGCTGCTTTTAAACCTCTGGATCCAGCATGTTTACCTGCAACAAGCCTCCGTTTCCGACCGACTATCTCAGGCGGAATAGGCTCATACGTTATAGGCTTATTTATTATTGCATGCGTGTGTATCCCGGATTCATGTACAAAGGCGTTCTCTCCGACAACCGCTTTATTCGGCTGGACAGGTATACCCGTCAATCTAGAGACAAGCATAGACGTGTCATACAGCAAGTTCAGTTTTATAGAGGTTTCCACGTTATATAGGAGCTTCAACGCTACAACAAGCTCCTCCAACGCTGCGTTACCAGCCCTCTCACCAAGACCATTCACTGTAACATGTACTTCACATACTCCAGCACGCAGAGAAGCTATCGAATTAGCTACAGCCATTCCGAAGTCGTCATGGCAATGTGTACTAAACTTTACGTTAGGATACTCCTTCGTCAACTCTGAGAATAGTGAGTAGGCTCTTTCAGGCGTTAATGTACCAACAGTGTCACATGGAGTTATTATGTCAGCCCCCGCGGAGACTGTTGTGGATATCATCTCCTTCAGGAATGACATGTCACTCCTCGTGGCATCTTCAGCTCCGAACTCAACAATTAACCCATGATCTTTAGCGTATTGGACACACTCCTCTGCGAGCTTAAGAACCTCCTCCCTTGTCTTTCTAAGTTTGTATTTAAGATGTATGTCGGATGTTGGAACAACAAGAAATATTCCGTCCGCTCCGCTCTCTATAACCGCATCGATATCCCTTTTAACTCCTCTTGCCATACTGAAGATTTCAGCGTTGAACCTCTCCTTAGCAATCATCTTTATAGCTTTCATTTCGCCTTCTGATGCTGCAGCAAAACCTGCTTCTATAGCGTCAACCCCTAAAACGTCTAATTGTCTAGCTATCTTCAATTTCTCTTCTGGTGTCAGAGAAACTCCCGGAGTCTGCTCGCCATCCCTCAGAGTAGTATCAAAAATCCGTATCTTACCTGTAGCTTTTGATAAAGCAACACCCCATTTTACAGCCCTCAAAACATTAGAAGGTAACTCGATACTATAAAAGCTTTTCTGTTGAGTTTCAAAGAGTTAGTTAATGATGGAGAGTAGGATTCTTCATTATTTATCATTCATCCATTCAATGAGTAAAGAGGTTTACAGAGAATGTTTAAAGTAACCATGATTAAAGGGGAAGAGAGAAGAGGGTTCCTCAGATCCCTCCATAGAGATAGGATCCTACACTTCTTTACAATATATGATCTTGAGAGGCTAACGGATAAGACTAAGGTTTGGGCAGTATATGAGGGAGAGACCGTCAAAAGTTATCTTTTAGAGTTCGATTCAAGAATAGTACATATACGTGGAGAGGACAACAACATAGAATGCTTACTGGAGCTTATAGATTTAGATGATGTTATCTTGATAATTGAGCCTCACCATCTTATGAAGGTTAAAAGATTCTTTAGACCTATTGAACCCATCGATCCATCAAGTAGGGGATCTATAACAAAGTTTAGGATAATGAAATTGGATAAAACGTCTTTCAAACCAGTTATTAACCATTACGTCAAGAGGTTGAAGATGGACGATCTAGACGAGATATTGAGGAGTCTAGGGGATGAACGGAGAGAACTGTTTGAGAGAGCTCTACAGAGAGGATTAGTGTACGGCGCATATGAAGGAAAGAAGTTAGCGTCTATTGCGATGGCTCCTGAGATTATAGGAGACCTAGCTCTGGTTAGAGGTGTGTATACAGACCCAAAGTTTAGAGGGAGAGGGTTAGCAACCTCAGCAGTATCAGCCCTAATAAATGAGTTAGTTAAGGCTGACATGGAAGTTATACTCTGGGTTGCAGAGGACAATATTCCAGCAAGAAGAGTTTACTGGAAAGTAGGATTTAATGACACCGGACATATTCTTTTAGGCTTTAAGGGAAGGAGAACGTCTCCAACCTGAGCTCTTACCATTTAAACATTGAGATCTCCACGAATAGATCTAGATTGACCCTTGCTAAGATGGGATTCGTTGCAGAGCCTATTCCATCCCTCCAAGCCCTCTCGAGGAACCCCCTACTTTTGAAATATACCTGAAGGGTCATCTCAGACTTTAAGAACATGACTGAAGCATATCTTCACATCAGCCTCACCCACCTCTATAACCGCTACCCACTTAAGATGCTACACCCAAAGAACCTGAACGGGCAACAATATAAGAATAAACTCAGCTCCCTGTTGAACCTCCCCCCCAATTCACTTCCATAAATAAATTCGCAGGATCTCCTAACGACCTGCTGTAAACATGTTCATAGAAGTAGATTTGACTATTCAGAAAAAGGAAAAGGTTTTTAGGTTCTGTCATCTAAATTCTCAAGAAGTGGAATGACTTAAAAATTGATAGAGAGGTGAAGGGATTAAATGTCTGTATTTGCTGTTCCAGGAGCTTATGATCGCGCGATCACAGTCTTCTCCCCTGATGGGAGGCTCTTCCAGGTTGAATATGCCCTTGAAACCGTATATAGA
>WAQA01000135.1 GCA_015520475.1 Candidatus Bathyarchaeota archaeon
CATGAACCGTCCGCCTTATCCTTCATGGCTCCCTCAGCACCCCTGTAAATGTAGACTTTATCCGTTGACGCTGACCTAGAGAAGTAGGATACGACGGTGATCCCTTGAGTAACCTGATAGCTGAGATATTATCGGTGGATGGGGAGAGACCCATCATCAGATTATTTATGGACGGATTTAAGTTTAGATGTATACGGTGCGCCTCGCTCTGCTGTAGGCTTGGCGGTCCACCGTTGAGTAGGAGCGATATCACCAGGATCAAACGTTTAGGCTATGACGTATCCTACTTCTCTAGGTCAGCGTCAACGGATAAAGTCTACATTTACAGGGGTGCTGAGGGAGCCATGAAGGATAAGGCGGACGGTTCATGTATATTCTTAAGGTTCGATTCTGATGATGGAAGGTATGAATGTTCAGTCTATGAGGGTAGGCCGGATCTATGTAGGCTCTTCCCCTTCTATATAATCCATTCCAGTAGCGGATCCGTATTGTTGGGGTATATTCCATGCTGCAGAGGCATAAATGATCCTCACGGAGACTCTGTAGACGAATCATACATCTCCACATTCTTGATTGAGGCTATTAGAAACGTCTTGAAGAATATGCATAGCGGATCCTCCAGTGCAGCAGATGATAGGCCAGCCAATAGAGGAGACGCAATCTCAGACTGATATGCTGATGAGAACAGCATCGGGAGATGTAATATTATCTTATAAGTCGGATCCCCTGCTTATCTATTCTGGAGATTATTATTCTGTCTTCTGGGAGGCTTCTCTTGAAGGCTTTTAGGACCGTGGAGAGTTTATCCTCTGGAACTAAGGCGTGAACCGCTTCTCCAAGCATGTTCTGCGCGGCTCCTATAGCACCTGCCTCTGAGGCTTCATCCATAAGCTTTATGGTGCGTTCTGTTGCTAAACCTGTCTTCTCAGCGAATTCTCTGCTTGCATCCATAAAGTTCTCCAGTGAGGGCTCATCCAGGATTCTCTTCAGAGTCTCAGCTCCCATCCTATTGATTAATTCCTTATTTATCTTCTTCAGCGTTTTACTTGTGATCTTCGGAGCGTAGACCCCTGCTATTATATAGTGATTTGATGGGATTGGGATGCGGTCTACCGAGTTGAAGCCTGGGACTCCAGGCTCCTTAACGATTACGCATCCTCCTATGAGTAGTCCACTGACTGTTCCGAGGCCTGTTCCACATTCTACCTCTGCTATATGCGCTATCCTACCTATCTGGCTGTACGTTAAGTCTAGACCTAACGCTTTGCTTAGTGCTGTGGCTGTTCCCAAAGCGCCAGCAGCGCTTGTGCCGAACCCGGCTCCAACCGGAACCTCAACCTCATGTCTTATCTCAACATTGTAGGCTTCTCCAGTCATCTTCAGCATCTCCTCAGCCGTTCTCCTTGTGGTCTCAGCCTTCCAGCTTAACCTTCCATTTATAAATATCCTAATATTCCTCTCTTCAGCCCTCTCAATACTAACGGTTGTTAATACTCCCTTCTCTAGGGCGAAGCCTCCTCCCCTAGCCCCTATAAGTTCAGGGTTCATGAGTGGTTCTCCATGGGCTCCCGTATCACATATCTGGAAGAAGCTTGAGATTCCGGAGGGGGAGAAGGCCTCAGCTACTATCCGACTCATCCTTTATGTTCCTCTAAAGGTTTTAGGAATGGGAAGGCCTTATAGCATGCCTTCAGTATCGGCGGAACCACAGCCGTTAAGAATGGGATCTCGGTTGAGAATGTCCATACGAACCATAGGAAACTAGCCCAGAAGGGCGCATACCTCTCCCATCCAAGCGCAAGCGGTAATGGAAATATTTGGCTATAGAGCCATAGGCCGAAGCCTATCCAGGCGCTTCCAACTCCAAGCCCTATTACAGAGGCAACCTCATAGCTTAGCCACTCCCTGAATCTGTAGCCGACCGCTAAGATTATGGCGTAGCTTATTATGAATACTGCAATGAATATTGATGCGATATCAGATGGTATGAGATTGGCTGTTACCAAGTATACTGTTGAGATTAGGATTATGCATCCGCCGCCCAGGCTGATGGCTACGTCTCTGAACTTCAACTTCATCTTTGAGATGTAGCCTATGATGAAGAAGCCTAGGAAGTTCGCTGGAACACCAACTGTTAGGCTTAGTAATGCTATTCCATGTCCAGGGAAGACCATGTCGCTTATGAAAATTCCTATAGCCGCACCTACCCCTCCAACCCAGGGGCCGAAGAGAACTGAGAATACGGCTGGAATGATCACTGCAGGCCAGAACCTTACAACTCCTACAACTGGACTTACTATTCCAAGACTTGTCAATATCCCTACAACAGCATATAATGCAGCTGATAATCCGATCATCGCAACATTTATCGGCTTCAAACAATCATCCCCATGTTTAGTTCATTCTCCAAAAGTATATTCAAATAAAAATTTCGTATGATTTATCCATACTTATCTGAACATTTAATATAGCTTATACAGCACATCCAGACGAGAAGGCCTGTAAATCCAACAGATCATGTAAGCATCAGCAGATAATATTAAATCAGTTCTCCAGATCCTTTATATAGTACGTAAATTCATTATTAGTGGTTTTCCAGATGGAAGGTGAATACGAAACTATAGAATTGGAGATTCAGGATTATGTATCTCCTGAATGCTCCTGCAAGATAGAAGATATGATCAGGGACATGGAGCATGTCATCGACTGCTCCTTTGATCCAGTTAATAACCTCTTAACCGTTAAGGCTCATAGGGGCATGGTTAAGAGCGAGGATATAATTGAGAGGTTGAAGTGCTGCGCTGTCCGATGCATGGAATGCAGACCAGTATATGAGGAGGCTCAAATCGAACATAAAGCAGCTAAGATGAAGAAGCCGATGCATGATCATCACGCCATGATGGAGGCTGAGATGAAGCGGCACTTCATAGTAGCTGCAATCTTCACGATTCCAGTCTTAGCGCTCTCCCCCTCAATCCAGAAGTGGATGGGCCTCTCAATCCCGCAGCTCCCAATCCTCGATATACTGCTCGTTATAACATCATCCATCGTAGTCCTATATGGAGGCTCCATCTTCTATAAGGGCTCGATAAGATCGCTTAGGATGCGTATGCTGGACATGAATGTTCTAGTGAGCATCGCTATCCTCTCAGGATACATCTACAGTATTGGGTCAACCTTCCTCTTTGAGGCTCCGGACTTCTATTGGGAGATCAGCACGTTGACAACGTTCATCCTCTTCGGACATTGGATGGAGATGAAGGCTGCAAGGAGCGCTGCTGGAGCCCTAAAGGAGCTTGTGAAGCTTATCCCTCCAACAGCCAATCTGGTGAGGGATGATGATATCATCGAGGTGCCAACATCAGAGCTCAAGGTTGGAGATGTACTGCTCGTCAAGCCTGGAGGGAAGATACCTATAGACGGCGTCGTCATAGAAGGAGAGACATCGGTTAACGAGTCAATGATTACAGGCGAGTCTAAACCAGTTAAAAAGAAGAAGGGTGATGAGGTTACAGGTGGAACAATAAACCTTGAAGGTGCAATAAAGATTAAGGTGACGAAGACAGGTGATGAGACAGCCATCGCCCAGATAATCAAGCTCATAAAGCAGGCGATGACCTCAAAGCCTAAATCTCAGAAGCTGGCTGATAGGGCGGCTAACTACTTGACTTTGATAGCGATTCTAGTCGGCGGAGGAACATTCATCTTCTGGTTTGGAGTTGGAGCTGGAAGCCTCTTCGCTTTAACCTTGGCTATAACAGTCATCGTTATAACATGTCCCCATGCTCTGGGCTTAGCTATACCAGCGGTCACATCAATCTCAACAACCATAGCCGCCAAGAATGGGATACTGATAAAGAATGCTGAGGCACTGGAGATAGCGAAGAACATAGATATAGTGATATTTGATAAGACCGGAACATTGACTAAGGGGGAGTTCGGCGTTACGGACATTATTAGACTTGGAGATTGGGATGAGAAGCGGATCTTGGAGGCAGCCGCGGCGATAGAGGTAAACTCTGAACATGTCATAGGCAAGGGGATAATAAAGAAGGCACGTGAGGAAGGCTTAAAGATCAAGAAGACTGAAAAGTTCTTGGCTGTTCCAGGAAAAGGAGCAAAAGCCATAGTTGGAGAAGATGAAGTATACATAGGAAATGCAAATCTGATGAGAGACTTGAATATAAACTTGGATGAGTATGAAGACATCGTCTCGAAGCTCTCATCAGAATGTAAAACGGTCGTTTACGTGGCCAGTAATGGAAGGCTACAGGGTCTGATAGCCCTCGCCGACATAATAAGGGACGAGTCTAGAGAGGCGGTCAACGCCCTCAAGAGTCTAGGTGTAGAGGTGGCGATGCTAACTGGAGACAATAAACAGACAGCAGCCTTCGTCGCTAAGGAGCTGGGACTGGACACTTTCTTCGCTGAGGTTCTCCCAGAAGAGAAGGCTGGAACAATAAAGATGTTACAGGAGAAGGGTAAGAGGCCGGCCATGGTTGGAGATGGAATTAACGATGCCCCAGCACTGGTTCAAGCGAATGTTGGGATAGCGATAGGCGCAGGCACAGACGTAGCGGTTGAATCAGCAGACGTCGTTCTAATCAAGAATGATCCAAGGGATGTCTCGAGACTAATAAGCCTCAGCGAGAAGACTATGCGGAAGATGAATGAGAACCTGGTGTGGGCGACAGGATATAACATACTTGCGATTCCAGCCGCGGCTGGAATACTGGTTCCCTTCGGAATAATCTTGAGGCCTGAAATCGCAGCTATAACCATGACTGTAAGCTCTATAAGCGTTATAGTGAATGCGCTCCTGCTTAAGAGGGCTAAGATCTGAGAGCTGCAATCGATTATCCATTGACGATGAACCGTCTCCACAACCATTACTATCAATTTTGGGAGTAATGGAAATCGCCGAATCTGCTCTTTATGGTCAGTTTATTTCCATCCTTGCTTCTCTCACATCTCCCGATAACCTTCGCCTCCAGACCGAATGATTCTGATATGCTTATTATATCATCGGAGGCTTCAGCCTTGGCGATTATCTCGAAGCCCACGCCCATATTATAGTTTTCATACATCGCCCTCCATGACTCTCCAGATTCCCTCTGGATCAGATGGAATATTGGATCTGCCTCTGGAAGGTTATCTTTTATGTAGTGGATGTTCATGCCTATCCTCAGACATTTCGTCTGTCCCCCTCCAGTATTATGGATCAGCCCTGTAACTTCTGATCCTGAATGTTCAAGCACCTTCAAGATTACTGGAGCGAATATCCTTGTCGGTGAGAGTATAGCCTCCCCAACAGTCATCCCTAAATCGTCCAGGTAATCGTTGAACCTGAATCTTCCATAATATCTCCTCCCGCCTTCAGCATCTAAGATTTCAGGGTATAATCTCTGATATTCACTATGCATCAAGCAGAGCCTAGCCAATGTTATCCCATTACACATTATGCCGCTGTTCTCCCTCTTCTCATATCTCGTCTTCCCCCCGCTTCTCAGCCCAATTATAACGTCGCCGGGCTTCACATCCTCGCCGCTGATTGCCCTGGAGAGGTCTACCCTACCATTTATGGTTCCTGAGACATCCAATGTTCTTATTTGATCCGGTAGATCAGCTGTTTCCCCTCCTGAAAAGATGATATTCACTCCATTCTCTTCCAGGAGCCTGATGCACTCTTTAAATCCAAGATTTAAATTTTTAAGTAGTTCCGCCTTGTCTATTCTGGTTGGATTCAGAGCGATGTAATCAACGAAGTTTATTGGATGAGCCCCTACACAGATTATGTCGTCAAGATTCATGGCTATTACGTCCTGCGCCAATCCAGTGAACCAGCCGTATTCTCCAGTCTCCCTCCAGTGGAGGTAGGCTTGAACCGGCTTGCTTCCAGCCGAATCTGTATGTGTCACTAAACCGTAGCCTTCCAATCCAGGATCCCTGGATACAACACAGAACGCTCTTGGGAGGAGGTTCTGAACGGACTCCTTGAACACTTCGATTCCACGTTTCTTCACGTCAACTCCTGCCCTAGCATACTTAGAACTCATCTGTATCCCCTGAATCTTCTCCCAGTCAACCTCTCATACGCTTCAATATATTTTTTTGAGGTTTCATACACTATCTCCTCTGGGAGTTTTGGGGCTGGAGGCTTCTTGTCCCAATCGAGCGATTCAAGGTAATCCCTCACATACTGCTTATCAAAGCTGAATTGGTCTCTTCCAGCCTCGTACCTGTCTAGGGGCCAGAACCTTGAGGAGTCAGGCGTTAACAACTCATCTATAAGAATCAAGTCTCCCTCATATACTCCAAACTCAAATTTTGTATCGGCGATCAAGATTCCGTTTGCTTCAGCCTTTCTTGATCCAAGCTCATATATCCTGAAGCATGCCTCCTCAATCTCTCTGAAGAGGTCTCTTCCAATAAGCCGTATAACATCATCAACTTTTAAGTCAATGTCATGTCCAACGTCAGCCTTCGTCGTCGGGGTTAAGATTGGTTCAGGAAGCTTATCCGCCTTCTGGAGGCCTGGGGGGAGCTCGATTCCACATATATCCTCACCCCTCATATATTTTCTCCATGCGGATCCATACAGGTATCCCCTGACAATAAATTCTATCTTTATGGGTTCAGCCTTCTTAACGATTACAGTTCGCGGATCAATAACATCCACTATATGGTTCTGGATTATATTGCGGGTCTCATTAAACCAGTATAGGGATATTCTGGTGAGGGCCTCACCCTTGAACGGTATCCCATTTGGAAGTACACAGTCAAACGCTGAGATTCTATCTGTTGATACAATGATTAATCTGTCACCTACATTATAGAGGTCGCGGACTTTACCTCTCTTATATAATGGTAGGGGGAGATTCGTCTCCAGAACAACTTCAACTTCACTGTTCAATCCCTCTAACCTCCTCATCCGCCTTTATAACTTCACTTCTCTTCTTGGCAGTATACTCATTCATCCTCTCATGTATTGTAGGATCCGATAATGAGAGGATTCTTAACGCTGCTAGGGCGGCGTTCTCAGGTTTCAACGTGAGCATGACAGGTACACCTGTCGGAGTCATAATCGAAGAGAATATTTTGCTCCAGCCGAACCTTTCCGGGTCAGGTGGACAGGCTATCACCGGATACCCCGTGTTTCCAGCGACAACCCCTGAAAGAGCATCTGAGAGCCCTGCAATGGTGATGTAGACTATGCTTCCTCCCTCCTTCTCATATCGTTTAAGCTTCTCGATCAGGAGGTCTGGCGTTCTATGGGCTGAGGCTACGTTGAACTCGCATTTAACGGAGAATCCCTCCTCAGAGATGAAGCTTCGTATTCTCTCAGCGAAGGATAGGTCCCTTCCAGATCCCATTATAACAACTATCTTTCCCTTCATGACATTTCAACTCAACATGCATATAGAATTGTAGGTGTGTATGGTGGATTGTTAGGGATGGATGCCTCAACATCAGCTTGGAGGAATCCATCATCTCCCGTTTTAGATATGCTCCATCAACCCTTATCAGAGCGGATTCTATCTATCCGCTCCATCATCTAGACGTTATTCCTCAATACCTCTTCGCTTCCTACACTTAAGATTTTCGCAGATCCTCACATCATATTGAAGGTTCTTCGGATTGACGTTAAAGGGTTAGCCAATGGTTTATAGGTCCATCTGCAACTGTTAACTTGACGGTTCCATTCTTAACCTTGAATTCTCCCTGCGGCGTAATGATTTTTAGGGTTTTCTCGCCTCTATGCTTCAATTTAACTGTTAAGCCCTTCCTTCCCCGACGTATCTTGACGCCTATCTCATGGAGGCCTATCCTGACGCCGTCTATAACGGCGTATTCCAGCTCTTCAGGGAATAGAGGTTTTATGTGAACTCTGTCTCTTGGGGCTTCAGGCTGGATTCCAAGCAGCCTCCTAATCAGTAAATCATTACATAGGGTGCCCCATCCATAGCAGAAGATGTTATTCATGGGATCAATGTAGGGGATTCCCGTTTCAGGATTATAGTTCTCTGTGCAGTAGGGCTCCCCACGCCTAACAGCAACCCTCAACATTTTAAGGGTTAGCTCTCCAGCTACGCTGTAGAATCCGTATCGACATAAGCCCTCAATGATCATCCATGTCACGTTTGGGTAGGCCCTTCCATTCCAGTAGCTCTCGTATGTATCCTCAACCGTGTAGTCAGGATCGTCCGCGCTTAGTGAGGGCACTGGGAATGGACGCCAGAACTCTTCTGGATCTGTCAGGTGGGAGACCAGCTTCTCAGCCTGCCCCATACTTGGAACTCCCCCAAACATTGGGAGGATTCCTCCAGGAGTCTTAACGTCTATTCTTCTATGACCATCCACGAACTGGTCGAGGTATAGGTTAACCTTTGAATCCCACATCATCTGTAGACTTTTAAGTGTTGAGTCCGCCTTATCCCTGAATTCTCTATGTAATTCTTCCCTCCCAATCTCCTGGGCGATCCTTGATATTAAGAGTCTGCCGAGGTAGACGTATGTGTTGAAGTCTGGAGGTTCTATCCAATCCTTCTCCTTCACCATTGGAGAGTTAGCCTGTATGAATGGTTTGGTGAGTACAAACCTTTTAGAGTTGTCCCATCCGCTTTCACCTGGGAGTATCAGATGGACGAGGCCGTCCCCGTCTGGGTCACGGTTCCTCTCCATCCACAAATCGAATTTGACGAGGTGATCAAGTGATTTCTCCAGTAGGCTTCTATCCCCACTCTTCAGGTATAGATCCCATATTGCTACAGGTATGATCCATGGCTGTATAATCCTTCCATATGTCTCCTCAAAGCAGAACCTGTCGATTGCGAGGGTGAAGGGTAGATGTCCATCCTCCCTTTGAGCCTCAAGAATATTCATTATGCCCCCGCTTCCAACGATGAATCCGTTCATCCACTTCTCAGCTATGGCCTGGAAGGCCGTGTCCCAGAACCATTGGGGTTTAAGCCTGAACTTTCCAGTTGATGTGAATGGATACTTGAAGTATCCCTCATTGAATCTGTACACGTTACATTTGCATACGTACCAGCAGTGATAGTATAGTTTAGTCAGTAGGTTATCGTTGCATTGGAAGGGTGGAACGGATCTATCGAAGAAACCTCTCCATTCCCTCCTCCTATAATCGAAGTATTTATCTGGAGCCTCCAAGGCATCCCTGAACTTCTTTAATGCATCGTCATATCCGGATGACATGGAAGCGATAAGATGGAAGCTCTTCATGCTTAGGGGTTTCAGGTATGATATGAAGCTAGCCGTGTACCTGCCATCTTCAAC
>WAQA01000136.1 GCA_015520475.1 Candidatus Bathyarchaeota archaeon
AAAGCTACGCAGAAGCAATAGAAACAGTCCCAACAACACTAGGAGAAAACGCAGGACTAGACCCAATAGACATAATCTCAGAACTAAGAGCACGCCACGACAAAGGAGAAACATGGACAGGAGTAGACGTGTTCGAGGGGAAAGTCAGTGACATGAAGGAACGAGAAGTCTTTGAGCCGCTGGCTGTCAAGAAACAAGTCATTAAGTCAGCTACCGAAGCTGCAACGATGATTCTGAAGATAGATGATGTTATCGCCGCTGGAAAGATGAAGACTCCGAAGTCTCCTAAGGGTCCTGAAGGCTACGGCGGCGGAGGCGAATTTGAGTAAACCATCTTTTTAAGTCTTCCTCTATTTTTTAACTATGCAAATAGTCTTCTCCGAGAGTTTATGGCTGCGGGAACCCTGAGCATCTGGATCCTGCCGAACCTAAAGAAAGCATCCCTAAAAACCGTTAAATTATTGCGGAGAGAAAGATTTGACGTTCTCTTCTTAAATCTTAGATCTGATATGGAGGATTCTGTGAGAGAGTTAGCTGAAGGGGTACCATACAGCCAGTTTATAGAACATATAAAAGAGCTAAAGTTAATTCGGGAGCCGATAAGTTCATGGGAGTACTGGTTCAAACCTATACTGACCTATCTGAGAGGAATAATAAATAGAAGACCTAAGTTGAAGGTGTGGTGTTATAAACAGCCCCTTCTCTCCTCATTCTCATCCGAAGTAGCTGAGAAGATTTCAATGTTAACGTTCAGGGTTAACTCTACTGGGAGAGTGAATCTAAGCGAGTGGAAACGTCTCCTAGAAGAGTATATCAGGCTGAGTGGAGATGCACTTAATGACGAAGCCAACTATATAACTGAAAGGTTTAACAGTGAATCCAGCGGCATCTGCATCTCAAACTTTGAGGGAAGAATCCTTGCTGAGAGGCTGAGAGGGGAAAAGTTAAGGGTAAACATCAATTATGTTCTAGCGCCTTACCATTTCACCCCATTAGAAATCTTGATGCGTATGTTAATGTTTGAGGACGGACGAGTTGATGATCATACCGTCAGTACCTTCGTGAATCTACACGCTAAATTTATCAGAGAATATATACTTACAAGTGAAGATTATGATACTGCGTATATGCGTTGGGTTAGGGATAAGGCTGGATGGATAGGATCCAGAATCCAAGAGGCATATAATGGTTGATTCTGCTGAGGGTCAAGAGGACCTTAATCGAGAGGTCTCCAATCAACTAATAGAATCATCTTTTATACCCAAGTTTCCTCAGTATATTCTTCCTCCACTTAACACCCTCCTCATCTTCGATTCCTCTAGGTTTCAATCCATCTATAACTCCTAATATTCCTCTTCCCTGCTCCGTCTCAGCCACTATTACCTCAAGTGGATTGGCCGTTGCAGCATAGATTGTGCAGACTTCTGGAACCCTCTTTAAAGCATTTAATACATTGATCGGATAAGCATCTCTAAGGATAACTATGAATGAGTGGCCGCATCCAAGCTTAAGCATGTTCTTCGCTGCTGCCCTTTTAAGATCCTCATCTGTTCCTTCAACTCTAACGAGGCATTCTCCGCTGCTCTCACAGAATGCTAAGCCAAACTTTATTTTAGGCACAGAGTTAACCATTGCCTCATAGATGTCTTCAACGGTCTTTATGAAGTGGGCCATGCCGAGAATCACGTTGCTTCCTTCAGGAGCTTCAATCCTAACAGTTTTTATTTCCATCCATAAACCCCCAAGGGATGAGATCCATCTACTCTTTTAATCTCACATCATATTAAATGTTTTCCAGTAGGCTCTTAAATATGGAGAATATGTAGATGATCAAATTATTTACACGTCAAATTTATTTCTATGAATATTATTCCATGAAAGTGCGATGGAACCATTAAAGTTAAAGGTTAAATAAATGCTCCTAAGTGATGAAGTAGTTGCCGATTATAACAGTTAGAAACCTAACGTATACGTATCCTATAGGCTCAAGACCCGCCTTTAAAGATGTAACCCTCAATATTGAAAAGGGAGAGTTTGTAATCTTAACTGGGCCGAGCGGATGCGGTAAAACTACGCTTTGCCGATGCTTCAACGGTTTAATTCCACACTTCTATGGCGGAAGACTTGAAGGTGAAATCGAAGTTGCGAATCTAAAGGTTATGGATCATCAGATA
>WAQA01000137.1 GCA_015520475.1 Candidatus Bathyarchaeota archaeon
CTCTGAGGTTATCCGCCACGTCAACCTCGATTGAACCGTTAACCTTCAGGATCTTCAGGGCTTCCCCGCTTAATCCATCGAGTAATGGGCCTCTCTGAACCTTCACATCCAATCTTGGAACATCAGCGAACCTTAAGGTTCTGTTGGGCTTAGAGAATATGGCTTCTGAGAGGTCCCTTCCAACCTTGCCCTCAGCAACGTCGAAGGCACATACAAACTCTACATCTCTAGGATGGTATCCTCCCAGGTAGAGGTTCTTTAAGCCTATAGCAGCCTCTTCATCCTCCACATCTCTATAGTAGTAGACTCCTTGGATCAGCGCTGACGCGCAGTTTCCGACACCTGCTAATGCAACCTTAATCTTCGACATAAACCTTCACCTAAAGCATCCACTCTATCTTTTAATTACTCAGGATAAAAGTGTGCCGATTCCGTTTTAGGCGGATTCAGCCTTGGCTTGGCGGTGTTAATCTACGTATCCATCCAGCTCCAGCTTCCTCTTCTGCCTGAGGAATACTGTTGGGATCGATTCTTCCCTAAGCCTCCTCCTCAACTCCTTATCGTTCGTCGCCACGATACATTTAAGGTCTTTGGCAACCCTCACTATTACATCGTCGTATGATTCTTCTGCTTCACGTTTAACATGGATCACTCCATGCTTCACCGCGTATTCCAGAGCTGCTAGGGCGGCTCGTCTAAGGCTTTCAGGTTTTCTCCCAGCCAGCCTCTTCAGTTCCTCAATCGTTGTTGAGAGGATGAGAGGTTCAAAACTTCCAAGTAAACCTTCAAGCTCGCTTATCACATCTACCTTGAACTGGAATGGGACTAGGAGAAAGTTTGAGTCTAGGATTACTCGGCGTCTCGTCTTAGCCATCTTCAACCTTCCCATTCAAGGAAGCGTTTATCCCTGGAGCTTCCTTAATGCTCCCTTCACAGCCGCTGAGAGCGGATCATTTAGCGGCGGGAAGAAGTGGATCGGCTCGGATAACCCTTTAACCCTTACCGTGAATCCAGGCTGGGCGTCCTCAACATCCTCCACATCCCTTAAGGGAATAACGATATGCTCCTTCTCGCATACATATATAATCCTCTTATTCGTCAGTATGAACCTTCCCTTTTCCGATTGGTCTCTGTGTGGGATGTATGCCTCATCCAAGTATACTGGGTATGAGACGTAATATATTACCTCTCCAGGCTCCATCCCAAATTGGGCCTCTTCTCCACGCTGTATCTTGAATGAGCCTTGCAGGAGCTCTAGGCTTCTCCTGTTGAAGAGTTCAAGTGGATCCTCACCTTCACCCCTTGAGATTCTCTCCCATTCAGATTTATGTAGGGTCATCCCTAAATAGCATCCATGGAACACTCTGTCTCTGCATCTGCATTGGCCATGCCCCCCTCTAGAGGCTATCCTATCTGGATCGCAGTATACAAGTTGGTATCTGTCCCTATCCTTCATGATGAACTCTGCAGAGCAGACCGGGCATGCCTCAACCTTCATCTTGGTGAAGAAGAGGATCTTCCACTGTATGATCCTCACTTTCCCCTCTCGGCATAGGGGGCATCTCTCGAAGAGCGTCAAATACCTCATTATAGATTACCTTTGATTCCAGGATTTATTTTGGATTTCCTCTTGATCCTAGTGTCCTGTGGAGGATGTAGAGAAGCATCTTTACTCCTCCAATATGGTAAATGTATCTTAGCAGACTTAAACTTTTTAGGAGCGAAGCTGAGAAGCCGTATAATTTGAGGTTTAAGAGGCAGCCTACAGCCCTGTGATCTCCAAGCGAGACTATCTGGCCTAGAATTTTAGGTTTAAACCTTCTCTTTTTATCTCCTACCAGTCCAGCGTAGATGTTATATGCGGCTGTCTCAGCCTGTTGGAGTGCAAGCTGGGCTGTTGGGGCGAGAGGCCGGCCGCTGGATGGATCAATGATGAGGGAGCAGTCGCCTATAACGTAGACGTCGCCGTAATCAACCGATTCTAGGAATGGATTAACGATTACTCTACCGCGGGATCCACATTTAAGCCCTAAAGTGGAGAGTAGACTGTTCGCTCTAACCCCTCCAGTCCAGATTAGGGTTCTAGTTCTAATCTCCCCTCCGTCATTGAAGCGGAGGATCTCCCCATCGAATGATAGGATGTATCTTTTAAGCAGCAGATCTACATCTGCGGATCTTAATGTTCTCGCAGCCTTCTCTGCCAGTTCAGCGTCGAATCCTGGGAGGATGCTTCCTCGGGCCTCAACTATGACCAGGCGGATTTCATCCCTGCTTATCCTGAACTCTTCAGCCAGTTCCTTCAGGTATCCTGCCAGTTCAGCTGCAAGCTCCACGCCTGTGAATCCTCCACCCCCAATCGTGAAGGTGAGCATGGATCTCCTCGTAGATTCATCCTCCTCTCCAGCCCCCTGCATAAGCATATCCTTGATATGTTCTCTTAGGAGGAGGGCGTCTCCAACATCATTTAATGTGAAGGCGTACTCCTTCAATCCTGGAATGCCGAAGAACTCCACCTCACTTCCCAACGCTACTACGAGGATGTCATATTGGATCTTCCCCGCGGTTGTTATGACCGTTTTCTCATCGAATCTTATCCCCTTAACCTCAGCATTCAGAAATTTAACCCTCTTATCCTCTAGGATTTTCTTGATTGGTATGGCTGCTCCTCTGAAGCTCCTCCTCCCAGAGACTATCATGTGGAGTTCAGTCTTCAGTTGATGGTGGGGGCATCGATCAATAAGCGTTACAGTACAGTCCATATGCTTGTCCAGTAGATTGTTGAGTTTTAGGGCTGTATATAGGCCTCCGTATCCAGCGCCTAAAATAACTATTTTGGAATCCGGCATCTCAGAGCTTATTCTCCCAGAAACTTCATGTGAATCCTCAATCTACATGTACTCTTTACCTTTTATTCCCGTCATTGATGGGGAGGAAGGTTACCGACCAATCAGATCAGGATAGGGTTCTCCGGGAATGATCATTCCCGGATAATATGATTCTTCAGCATTAATCTATTATTAATCCGTATCCTATCAGCCTCCACCGGCCAGTAATCTTCCTGCTGATCGCAACCCTAGATTTCTCCTCGACGCATACTGGACGGGAGAGCTTAACCTCAGCGCGGTTCTTCCCTATCCTCTCAACGCGGCCAACCGTTATCGCCGTTGCAACGTCTAAGAGGAGGGTCTCACCAACCTTTATATCCTTAACTTTCATCAGCTCCTTCGTTCCTATAGCCCTCTCGAAGAGGTTTATCTCGAGGTTTAAGCTGTAACGTGTAGGCGGTAATGTTCCAGGCTTACCTACAACGTTCCCGGTTAAGCCGTCAGCCTTCGTCAATGATGGATCCAGGAGGGTTCCAACGCCGACCAATCCTCCACATCTAGCCTCCTCAACATAGTTTCCACCGGCATGTAGACTCACTATCTCCGTGTATAGCGGCTCATAATTCTGCCTCCCACCTGAACTGCGGATTCCAGGTTTTATCTCGATTTCATCTCCTACCCTGAAGGTTCCCTGGGTGATCGTTCCTCCTATAACCCCTCCAACAAGATTCTCGATTGTTGTTCCAGGCCTGTTAACATCGAAGGATCTGACAACGAACATTCTAGGAGGTTTTGATGGGTCACGGTGGGGGGTTGGAATATACTTCTCAATCGTATATAATAGGAGGTCTGTATTCACGTTATGTTGGGCTGATACAGGGATTATCGGGGCGTTCTCAGCTATGGATCCCTTAATGAACTCTAGGATCTCCCTGTAATTCTCGAGGGCACGCTTCTTATCTACAAGATCAATCTTATTCTGGACTATAACAATATTTTTTATTCCAACTATCTCTATCGCTGCCAGATGCTCCCTTGTCTGGGGCTGCGGACACTTCTCATCAGCCGCTATGACAAGGATGACTCCATCCATAACGGCTGCTCCTGAAAGCATAGTAGCCATTAAGGCTTCATGGCCAGGTGCATCGACGAAGCTTACCGCCCTAACGAAGACCCCTTTAGAGCCGCATCTAGGACAGATCTCCTTAGTAGAATAGTTCCTAGGAGGCTTACATTCAGGACATTTATAGATTGGAGCGTCTGCATATCCGAGCTTGATTGTTATCCCTCTCTTCAACTCTTCACTGTGCCTTGCAGCCCATACTCCTGTAAGGGCCTCGACAAGGGTTGTCTTTCCATGATCTACATGTCCAATAGTTCCTATGTTGAATTCGGGTTGACGGGGTAACTTTACCATCTGATATCACGAACCTTACTTGATTAGAATACTTATAGAAGAGTAGCCTCCATTATTAAAGATAAACTTTATTACTGCTATTAATGTGTTAATGGATTAAAGGTTGGGAGATTCTTCTATGAAGGGTGAAATGAAGAGGGAGATTAGCCCCCTAGAAGTTGCAATTCAACAATTGGATATAGCTGCTGAAATGTTGAATCTTGAACCTGGAATATGCATGGTTCTTAAGAAGCCGAAGAGATCCCTAATCGTCTCCGTACCAATAAAGAGGGATAATGGTGAGATAGAGGTTTATACGGGCTTCAGGGTTCAACATAACGATGCCAGAGGACCATATAAGGGCGGCATAAGATATCATCCGGACATCACCTTAGAGGAGGTTACAGCCCTCGCCATGTGGATGACTTGGAAGTGCGCCGTGGTTGAGATACCATATGGCGGGGCTAAGGGAGGAGTTAAATGCAACCCTAAAGAGCTCTCAATGAATGAGCTGGAGAGGTTGACGAGGAGATATACAACGATGATACTGAATATTATAGGGCCCTACCAGGATGTTCCAGCCCCAGACGTCTACACAGACGCGCAGACGATGGCGTGGATAATGGATACTTACAGCCAGATTAAAGGCTACATGGTTCCTGAGGTTGTGACTGGTAAACCATTATATCTTGAGGGGTCTGAGGGTAGGGAGGCAGCTACAGCCCGCGGCCTAGTATACTGCGTAAACGAAGCAGCCAAATATTTGGGGATGAGATTGAAGGGGGCAACAGTCGCCGTTCAAGGATTCGGAAAGGTAGGATGGAACGCTGCAAGATTCCTCTATAATCAGGGCTTAAAGATAATTGGGGTCAGCGACTCGAAGGGGGGAGTATACAATCCAGACGGGATAAACCCGTATAAGCTGCGTAAGCATAAGCTTGAGACTGGATCAGTAATAGACTTTGAAGGATGCAAGAACATAACGAATAAGGAGCTCCTCGAATTGGAATGCGACATCCTCATACCAGCAGCGATAGAGAACCAGATAACAGAGAGAAACGCCGATAATATAAATGCTAAGATGGTGGCTGAGGGAGCGAACGGCCCAACAACCCCGGAGGCAAGCAGAATATTAACTGAGAGGGGAATATTCGTGATACCGGATATACTTGCGAATGCTGGGGGAGTAACGGTCAGCTACTTTGAATGGGTGCAGAACCTGCATAGGGAACACTGGTCAGAGGAGGAGGTCAACCGGAAACTAAAGGCGAAGATGGTTAAGGGCTTCAGAGACGTATATAACATGGCTAGGAAACATGAGACTGACATGAGAACATCAGCCCTGATGCTTGCAGTTGACAGAGTGGCGAAGGCGCTTATATCACTGGGCCTATGGCCATAAAAAATTTTCAGGGCTTCCCACGGAGATCCTTCACCCTTCAACATTTCTGATGGGCTTAGAGCGTGCAGAGTCTATTCTATGCTTCTCTTCAGAGCCTCCGTAACATTCTCTCTTCCCATAGCGATTATGTATGGTCCAAGCCTTGGACCTGAGGGGGCTCCAAGCAGTATCAGATATAACTTTCTGAAGAGGTTTTTAGGTTTAATTCCATTCCGTCTTGCAACATCGAAGATTGCGCTTTGAATCTTCTCCTCTTGATCCTCAGACTCTATTATCTTGATGAGTTCTTCTATCGCCGCCTTCTCCTCCCGGCTGAGATCCACGCTTCTCTCCTTTATCTCATGGAAGTCCTCAACCCAGTTTATAGCGTACCTTATCCTCCTCATCAAGTCTTCAGGTACATCTGAGACGCTCTTAACATAGCCGTAACCGCCAAGCTTCTCCAGGATGAATTCTATCCTATTCTCTTTCGGAGAGACCTTGGCGAGGTACGTTAAGAGATTATATGGTACATGTATGCTTGGTTTCTCAGGAGGCTTTAGAAGCCAACAATACTTATACAGTCCAGTTAATTTTGCACGTTCCTTCTCATCATCGATTCTCCTCCTCCCAAAATATACATCCTCAAGATAGTCAAGTTCATTCATGTATTCAGGTATATCCATAACTGATATGGATCTGGTTCCAACAAACCTCTTCAATGTGAGCAGAAGCATCGACTGTGGAGATCCATACCTAAGCCATACTTGGGGGGTGAAGACGTTCCCAGAGGACTTCGAGATCTTCCTTCCACCCTTATCAAGGAACATCTCATATTGGGCGTGGAGCGGCGGTTCATAATTGAGGATCTCCCTTGAAATCCTATCGTTAACCCTTACTGAATCCGAGATGTCCTTTCCGTAAGCTTCGAATCGCACTCCAAGGGCCCTCCATCTAGCAGCGAATTCACCTGCCTTCCATGCAAGCTTCCCCTCACCCCTCGTATAGTCGGCTTCCCCCTCATATCCACATCCCTCCAGCCATCTACCCTTAATCTCCATACCCTCACATCTATAGAGAACCTTCCCCTCCTCAGGCAGGAACTTATATGCTACAGTAGTGTATATTCTCCCGCATCTAGAGCATACTGGGAAGTATGGCAGGGCATTCAAGTACTTCTCCTGGCCAGTCTCCTCCTTAACGATCCCCCCAACCCTCCCAGCGTTACCCAGCAGAGCCTCAATCTCATCCTTCAAGAGGCCCTTCTCATAGACCTCGACAGCCGACATAAAGGTATACTCTATCCCACACCTATCCAATGATTCGAGGAGCAGGGAGACCATGTGATCTCCGTAGCTCCCATGACACTTGAATGGATCCGGAATATCCGTAACTGGATAACCTAGAAACTTGCTTAATGACTTGGGGAGACCGGCTGGAACACTCCTCAAACCATCCTTATTATCAGAGAACACTATAAACTCGGATTTGTATCCGCACTCCCTAAGCGCCAGGCATACAGCATAGTTTCTAGCGACCTCAGCGAAGCTCCCTATATGCGGTATTCCAGAGGCTGCAACTCCACTCTCAACCCTCAAGAGGCTCAGATCCCTACCTAGCCTACGCTCCCTCTCCACAATCTCCAACGCCACCTTATCATACCATGTTCCATGACCTATTATATCAGTCAACTCCCCTTTCACTCCCATATGGATAAACAAGTACTCTTTAATAAAATGCTTGATTCCCAAGAATTAGCTGAGAAGTTTTATTTATACCATTAGATTATAAGAGTGAATGTTAAATTCTCGTTTGGTCAGGTGTATATTACTTGTCATTGGCTCATGGAATAGTTATCCATGCTGAGACGGTTGCTGAGGCATGGGAGAAGGCTGTAATAGAATGCTGGAGGAGAGGGAGAGAAGTAGACACCGAGTATGGGGAGAGAGCGAAGGAGATACTTGGATTACTCATCCACATCAGAAACCCATTCTCCGAACCTAGAATCCACAGAGGAGACATATACGCAGCCATACCAAGATCACTTCAAAGATATATTGAGGAGGTTGTTAATGGAAGCCTAGACTGGGCTGTAAAGGAAGGCAAGATACACTACACATATCATGAGAGACTCTTCAATTACCCGCCCGACGGAATAAACCAGATAGACTATATAATTAGGAAGCTTGAGAGGAGCAGCTTCTCAAGAAGGGCACAGGCAATAACATGGAACCCTAAACTTGACATGAACGTTGACTCCCCACCATGCCTCCAGAGAGTATGGTGCAGCATAAGAGATGGGAAACTGATAATGCACACAATGTGGCGTAGCCGCGACATATTCCGTGCAATGAACATGAACATACTGGCCATGACAGAGATGCAGAGAATACTGGCTGAAAGATTAAACGTTAAAGTCGGATCCTACCTAGACTTCTCAAACAGCGCCCACATATACGAGAAGAGCTACAGCGACGTCGAAAGATTCATAACAGTACTATCCAGAAGAACGGAAAGAGATAAACAAACTTTAAATGCGCAATCGAGAAGATAATTTATGCCCGGCAACGGGCTGCATAGTTTTATTAAAGAATGATTCCTTGATGCACCCGTACATGTTGCTGTACTTCTCTTATTTCTACTAAGCGGGGGTATCCATGGATTTTTAGATGTAACAGCATCGATAATATCATCAGCGATATTCATTAGGTTAATAAGGGTCTGGAGAATCTTTAGGATATCTGCTCCACTCTATGGGATGGGCCTATTCGGATCCTTAATAATCACCTTGATATATGCCGGATTATCAATTAAGCATCAAGATCCATTCGTGATAAGCGTCTTCATAATCTTCCTTACAGTCACATCCATCATCCTCCTTAGACTCCGAAGTTTAAAGAGGAGCAAGGAATGGGGGAGACAGACTATGAGATATAGAGAGTATAGGTGGAGGTCGGTGAACTATCCTAGGAGAACAAGGATAATAATGGACTTTCCAGATGAGATGATAGAATCTATAAGGAAGAAGTAGAAGTTTATAATCAGCTTCTCCGCTTGGTTCTATGCC
>WAQA01000138.1 GCA_015520475.1 Candidatus Bathyarchaeota archaeon
AATTATAACTATGCTGGTTTGAGAAGTCTAATTGAGAGGGGTGAATATGAGAAGGCTAGGAGAATGTTTTGGGTTGATCTCCGTAGGGATGGAATGATCTATCCAACAAGGCTTCCTCTGCCAAGAGTTGAACTGAGCTTTAATGTTCCCATTAAAGGATTCGCGGCTAGACTCTCTCTTTATCATGCCATTGCCACTGGAAGGCTGGATGCTGACGGTGGAAGTGTTGAGTGGAGAGCGTTTACACATTCAGGTAGGAATCTGCTGGTTCTAGAGTTACTTTATAATGGTGGCGTTAGGATTGATGAGTTAAGGGTTAGATATGATCATCTTGAAGAATCCACTAAAAAGGTTTTGGAGCGATGGGGCTATGAAGATCCAATCTATGATGGGGATGGCGTTTATGAATGGTTGGTTCAGCCTCTTCCAGCTGGAGGGGGCTTTGCAGTTGTTTGGAGAAGGATAAAACTTGAGAGATCCGATTTAATATTCATCTCTATACTGTCCTTTAATGATTCGGATAATCCTGTTGAGTCTGCATGTGGCATCATCGATGATGCTGTCAAGATGGGATTGGAAAGGATAATTGAGGATCACGTTGACTTTTGGAGGGGCTTCTGGAATAAGAGTTTTCTTTCGATACCAGACTCAAAGATAGAGAACTTATTCTATGTTGAGATGTATAAGCTTGCCTGCTGCTCTATGGGTAAGTATCCATGTTCTTTGCAGGGAGTCTGGACGAATGACGGTCGGCTTCCCCCATGGAGTGGAGATTACCATCTAGACATGAATGTTGAAGAGACTTACTGGCCCATCTACGCCAGCAACCACCTTGATATGGGTATCCCTCTCTATGAACGTTTCTGGAGAAATCTTCCAAGATTTAAGAGGATGTGCCGTGAATTCTTCGGATTTGAGGGTGCATGGTCGCGATGTGAAATGGCTCTTGACGGAACACCCATATACGGTTATCACACAGCAAATTTCTGGCCTGGAAATGGAGCGTGGCTGTCTCATCTTTACTGGCTTCACTGGTTATATTCTCGTGACAAGAAGTTTCTTAGGGAGAGAGCATATCCGTTTATGAAGGCCTTTATGCAGACATATCTGAACCTGCTTGAACTAGGCGATGACGGATATTATCATCTCCCACTAAGTACTTCCCCGGAGTGGGGTGAGGACATGCCTGAGGCTTGGGGAAGCGATACTACATGTGACTTATCCCTTATTCGATGGCTTGCGATGAGTCTCTTGGAGGCTGTTGATGTTCTAGGCTTGGATGATCCGGATGCATCTAGATGGCGTGACGTGCTTAATCGTCTTGCAGATTATCCGTGTGATGAGGGTGGACTGCAAATATTTAAGGGGCAACCTTTAACTCATTCGCATAGGCACCATTCCCATCTGATGCCTATACATCCTCTTGGACTCCTCAATGTTGAAGGAAGCGAGGAGGATAGGGATCTAATAGAACGTTCCATTAGAACATGGATTCTCAGGGGTGTTGGCGAATGGACTGGCTGGTCCTTTCCATGGGCCTCCCTCATAGCATCTAGGGTTAGAATGGGAAATATGGCGTGGCACATGCTTAAGGAGTACTTCCACCTCATCAAACCTAACACGTTCCATGTTAACGGTGACTATCGAAGATTTGGCTTATCCATATACAATTATGAGCCGATGACTCTTGAGGCGGGCTTCTGCGCGGCTGCCGCTGTATTGGAGATGCTCATCCAGTCTTGGGGTGGATGTATAAGGGTTTTCCCTGCATTACCTGATCTGTGGAAGGATGCATATTTCCATATGCTCCGGGCTGAGGGTGCATTCCTTGTAACTGCTAAGATGGAGAACGGCGAGGTTGAATTTGTACTTGTTCAAAGCGAGGCTGGTGAGCCATGTGTACTCCTTAACCCATTTAGGGGGGACGCTATATTGACGGATCTAGAATCTGGCAAAACAATTGTTCTGCGTGGAGAGAAGATTAGATTCGACACTGTTAAGGGAGGAAGATATCTGCTGACGTCATCTGAAAGGCCGCTGGAAGGCTCTCCTTCATACCTTATATTTGAGAGGGCAGATTCGGAGACTAACTTTTTCGGAGTTAAGAGATATCCTAGATTCTGAATGGGCGGGATTGATGAAAGATGGGAGGTTTATGGATGATGAGTTCCCATCAAAGTTTATCCCTTAACTTCAAGAGGTCCTCCCTTGTACCTATAGCTTTGAGGAACTCATAATATTTCCTATGTAACTTCCTTGCCACTTCAATATTCTCTGATATCACGTTCTTATGCTGTTTTGGATCTGTGGATAGATTATACAGTTCAGCCTTAACTCCCCTTGTAGCATAGATTAATGTCCATTCCCCATCAGTTATTGTGCTGTGACTTACATATTCTGGATCTGGGCTGAGTGCGAATTGATGCTTTATATGTGGTGGTGGATGTGCTATGTTAGGCTGGAAGTACGGTCCGCCAGCTGACACGGCTATCTCACGTATCGCTTCCTCTTCTCCCTGTAGGACTGGAAGTATGGAGTGGCCATGTATGTCTCCGGGCGTTGCAACTCCTCCCAAGTCAAGGATGGTCGCCATTATATCAACAGGCTGCACTAACGCTTTACATCTCCCTCTATGCATATCCGGTATTCTCATGATCAGTGGTATATGATTTACTTCTTCATATAGGGGCCAGCAGTCCTTAGGGTCTAGAACGGTATGTTTACCTATTCTTCCATGCTCACCATGGTAGAATCCGTGATCACTGGTGAAGATTACAGCGGAGTTTTCGAATAAACCCAGTTCTTCTATCTTATCAATTAAGAAGCCGAACCATTTATCAACTAATGTAACCATTCCAGCATATAATGCTCTCATGTGCTTCAGCTCAGATTCGCTGAGGTAGCCTGAGTAGTCATATCTTGGAGCGAAGACTACTTCTCCCTCATATCCCCTATCATACATCTCCACGTAATCTTGCGGTGGAACCCACGGCTCATGCGGATCAAAGGTGTCAACGTAAAGGAGAAATCTATCATAAGCGTCTATATTCTCCTCCAGCCATTCAGCAGCTCTCTGCATTGTTCTTGCGCATAAGTGTTCATGTTCTTTACGTGCGGCCAATCGTGGATATAATTTTGCTTCCTCTGGAAATCTGAACTTATTAAGTGAGCATGGTATCTCGATTTTTCCCTTTGGCTTTGGAAGTTTTCTTCTGTCTATGTACTTCCAACTGTCAAAGTTGTTACAGAAGTTCATGTATTCTCCTATTATATGTGGAGTATCAGTGAACATTATAGCTGTCTC
>WAQA01000139.1 GCA_015520475.1 Candidatus Bathyarchaeota archaeon
GGAGTATACACATACACTATACAGTCAGGTTTAAGGTATGATCATGGAATTGAGAAGACGAGAGCTCTCATCGAAAGGTTGAGGGAGGCGTCAGGGAAGAACCCTGCTGAATATGATGAGGAGCAACTGAAAGAGATGGAGCGGATGATCTTCATATTCGCCAAGAACTACCTGCTTGAACTCTCAGAGGTTGCGGAGAAGATCTCTCTCATCGCAGGTTATATACCGGATCAGAGAGAGCGGCTGCTCAACGTGGAAGAAGTAGCCTACTATAGAGAGCTGAGGAATGTTGAGAGTATACTGAGGCTATGCCCAGACGTTGAGGTGAAGAGGAGCATAATGGGCTACGCATACACAGCATTCCATAGACCGCCAAGATGGGTGAAGTTTGTTGCGTCAGCGTACACCTGCGCTTTACCCCCAGAATTCATAGGTTTAGGAGCATCCCTGAAGGAGATCAAAGATACGATGGGCAACGAGTATCTGGATAGGTTCCTAGAGGAGATCTATCCATCGATCAGGGAAGATATAAAGTTCGCTTCAAAGTTTCTGGATAGGGATCCGGAATATAATATTCTATTGACGAAGAGGCTCAGCGACGGCATAAAAGAACTGGAGAGCTTCATAGAGCTCGAGGAGCCTGACAGCAGATACATCGTGTTGAGCAGGCTGACAACATCATATATAAAGGATATGTTGGCCGGTAAAACTTCTAGAATCAAGAAGCTCGCCATAATGCTTGAGGAGGATGAGGTGGCTGAGTACTTGAATGGATTCAGCCAGGAGAACCTGCATAAGATGATCCTTGATCTTGGGAAGATACGGAAGTCCCTGGCATGATTATTGGAGGAGATGAGTAGATGAGTAGATGGTACATATGCAAGTTTAAGGGTAGAGTAAACTATTTCAAGCCTGAATATCCCATGAGGATAACGATTGATCAAAGGGATGAACTTGTAGAGTACTGCCAGAAATACGTGAAGTACGTTGATGACGCCTACTTCAACGGTTTAAATATAAGATTGTATACTAACATAGAGCATGTGCATGACTTCTGGTGTGAGAACTGGTGGCCTAACACCCATACCATAATGCCTCACGGACTCGTCTACACGATAGATGACGGGGGAAAAATAAACCTCAGAGACTTCTATAATGGCCCGATAGAGAATCCTGACGTTAATGCTGGAGGCTTCTATAATCCAGAGACGAAGACCGCGATAATATTCAATGTTGACTATTATGGTCAGACGAAGCCTACAGCGTTGGGGATAGCAGCTGACATATTTGAGGATCGATTCGGTATACTCTCTGTCCATGGAGCCTCGGGAGCGGTTGGCGGGAAGGGCTTCCTCCTAATAGCGCCTACAAACACTGGAAAGACAACCCACTCCTATGGACCTGCAATATATCATCCTGAAGGAGAATTCCATCAAGACGACTGGATCTTCGTTAGATTCGAGGGTGACAGGGCGTTCGGCTACCCATCAGAGAGAAAATTCTATATGAGGACGAACTCTATAAAGAACTTCCCCTGGCTTGAACCAATATTCAGAGAGAATAAACTTGAGAATGTTAAGCCTGATGATCCGAAAGAGAAGTTCCTCCCCTCCCATCCACGTGTCATGATAGATCCGAAACTGATACTTAAACCGGAGAAGGTTGTGAATGAAATCAGAATAAACAAGACCTTCCTATTAAAGAGGGATCCTGAAGACAATGTCGTTGCAACATCACTTGATCCAGATGAGGCTGTAGAGATACTTAGAAAGGCGCCTGAACAATGGTACAACAACTACCTAATCACTTATGGGAAGAGAAAAGAGGAGAAGAGGGCGGAGCTGTTCAGGAGATTATTTGAGATAGCTGAGCCATACCAGATAAACATAATAGCAAGCGTTGAGAAAGTCAGAAACATAATCATAAAGATAACGAAGAGTTAAATCTTCAGTCAAGCCTAACAATCTTCTGCTTGGCAGATGACTCCAGAGCAGCCTCAGCAATCCTCAACGCTTTAAATCCATCCATCCCTGTGACTCTAGGCTCCCTCCCCTCCAGGATACAGCATAGAAAGGCGAGCAGCTCATTCTTCAAAGGCTCCTCCCATCTCCTCCTAGGCATAACAGTCTGCCTCTCAGTGTCAACCCTCACCTCCTGAGTTATATAATCTATAGATGCTATCGCCTTACTCCCAGTAACCGTCAACCTCCTCGTCTTATAAGGAGTTAACCAGTTAGCCTCTATAAAGGCAGTCCTCCCATCCTTGAAGGTCAACATTATCTGGGCATAATCCTCAAACCTCGTATACTTAAGATTCCCAACGTTAGCGTACACCGCGACTGGATCATCACCAAATATGTACCGCATCATATCTATATCGTGGATGGCTGTGTCCTTTACAACGCCTACATCACCTATCCTCTCAGGCCATCTAGAAACCCTCTTAGCAGAAGCTGAAACTATAGATCCGATCTCCCCATCATCTATAAGGCCCTTAAGATCCTGAACCGCAGGATTAAACCTCTCGATAAACCCTACAGTCAACAGCAGCCTCCTCGCAGCAGCCTCCTCAATTATTATACGTGCCTCCTCCGATGATCTTGCCATAGGCTTCTCAACCAGAACATGCTTCCCAGCCTTCAACGCCTTCAACGCCTCATCTGCAAGGTTTGTTGACCATACACATACCGAAACAGCATCCACTCCCTCCCTCCTAAACATCTCTAAACTGTCAGTGTAAAAATTCACTCCAAACTCTTCACCTGCAGACTCAGCCCTCTCAGGATTCATGTCGCAGACAGCGACAACCTCAGACTCAGACAGCTCATTGAATACCCTAACATGATTCCTACCCCAAAAACCGAAACCTATAACGGCAACCCTCAACCTACCCAAGCAAACCCGCCCCAAACAACAAACATTTAACTAAAAGAATTAATAA
>WAQA01000140.1 GCA_015520475.1 Candidatus Bathyarchaeota archaeon
CGGTTTTATCTTCCCTATTATTATAAGGTGGCATCTGCATCCTGGATGTAAATCTCTCCCTCCGCTACATTTAACGCCATACTTTAAATGTGCATCGAACCTTTCATATTCGTCTTTGATCTTAAACTTTGATGAGGGAATCTCTCCGAGTCCACGCCAGTTACCATCGATCACTCCATAAACGTCTTCCATAATCCTCTTAGCCTTCACGTTCCCGTTCCAACGGACAGCCCTTACATACTCATTCTCTAATCTAGGCTCCCCATCATCTATCTGCTTTAGAATCATGTATATCCCGAAGAGGATGTCTAGGGGTTCGAAGCCAGCTATAACTGTGGGCATATTATACTGTGATGGAAATATCCTGTATGGTTCAAGACCTATTATGGTGCTTACATGGCCGGGTGCGATGAATCCATTCAAGTTTAGATCTTCCATCTCAACAAGCGCTTTCATGGCTGGCGGGATGATCCTGTGAGAGATTAGGAGACTCATATTTTCCGGGAGACCCTTCAATATTTCAACGGCTGTTGAAGGGGCTGTTGTCTCGAATCCAACGGCGAAGAAGACGAACTCCTTCTCCTTCTCCCTCCTAGCCATCTCTACAGCATCTCTTACGCTGTATACTACTCTTACATCCGCTCCTTCAGCCTTCGCGTCTAGAAGAGACTTCTCTGATCCTGGAACACGCAGTACATCTCCGAAGCATGTTACCGTTACATCATTTAATGCGAGCTCTACTGCCTCATCAATCTCTGAGGCAGGTACAATACATACTGGACATCCTGGTCCAGCGATAACCTCAACATTCTCCGGTAGGAGGCTTCTTATGCCGTAATGTGTTATTGTCCATTCATGGGTTCCGCATACATGGCATATCTTAATCATGTCCTTTCCACGTGATATCTTATGTATCTTTTCAGATACCCGTTTAACGATGCTTGGATCTCTAAACCTTAGGTTTTCCATGATTCTTCCTCCTTAAGCATCTCATTCCATAACTTTATGGTTTCCTCGGCTTCCTTCTCATCTATTACTTGGATGGCGTATCCTGCATGGACCAGAACGTAATCTCCAATCTTCGCATCTACAAGCATAACGTTTACTTCCCTCTTTACTCCCCCGCCGAAGTCCACCTGGGCGGTTTCACCTTTCACATCCAGTATCCTTGCAGGTATAGCTAGACACATCTCCAGCATCCTCCTATTCGGTTAATGCATCATTAACCAATAAAGCTTCCTATGAAGGCTTGTCCCAGCGAGATTCCTCCATCTCCAGGAGGAACCATCTCATGAACCAGAAACTTTAATCCTGAATCCTCCACTGTCCTTTTGATGATTGATGTTAGAATCTCATTGCAGGCTACGCCTCCTGAGAATCCTACAGCCTCTATTCCGTTTTCATCCGCCTTCTCAATAGCCAATTCAGCTACTCCTCTAGCCAAGTATACATGCGCCGAGTATGCTAGGTCATTCCTTGAATATCTCTTCCTATTCTCGTATATCTCTAGGATGAGATCCGTTGTTTTCAGCATGTCTCCTTCTATTTCAGGATTCAACTTTAACACGTCTCTTCCCTTAAACGCTGCCGCCTCCAGCTTCATTGCCGGTTCACCTTCATATGTCCGTTCATAGCATATTCCAAGTATCGCTGCTGCTGCATCTAGGATTCTCCCGCAGCTGGTGGTCTTTATCAGGTTTCCCCTCCTCAGCTGATGAAGTATCACCTTAATCTCAGCCTCTCCATGTGGAAACTTGTCTCTGTGGGGGAGAAGCCACTCCTCAACGTCGACTGCTCCATATAGGATTCCAGCAGCCATTCTTAATGGGAAGATTGTAGCTAGGTCCCCGCCTATTAAGGGCTGCTCTTGGAGATGCGCTAAACGTTTAAAGTTTTGATCTCCTCGTGTGCAGAGTAGGATTTCCCCTCCCCATGCCTCTCCATCCAGTCCATATCCGTATCCGTCGCAGCATATTCCAATAATCTCATCCACGTTATGTTCAGCCATTAACGCGGCGATATGTGCGTGGTGATGCTGCACTTGGATCAGCCGTAGATTCTTCTCTTCAGCCAATCTATATGCGAGATGCGTAGTTACAAATTTTGGATGTAGATCGCAGGAGATAACTTCTACTTTACTATTTGTTAGATCTATTAGATGTTCAACGGAATCTTTCAGGAAGTTGTATGTCTCAATGTTCTCTACGTCGCCTATATGTTGGGAAAGGAATGCTTTATCCTCTAACAGTATGCATGCTGTATTGTTCAGTTCTCCTCCTAAACCTACCGAGCAATATCTAGTTGGCTTCTTCAATCTTATCGGGGCTGGCGCGTATCCTCTGGAACGTCTAATAAAGACCTGCCTATCTCCATGAACCCTCATTACTGAATCGTCACATCTATATGCTATCCTCCTATTATTGAACAGGAAATAGTCGACGGCTCCCTTAAGCCTCCTCAATGCTTCTTCATCATCCTTCACTATCGGCTGATTTGGTGGGTTGGCGCTTGTCATGACAAAGGCTGGATCATCAACCCAGTCAAAGAGCATATAATGTAGGCCTGTATATGGCAGCATAACCCCTACATTATGTAGTCCTGGAGATATTAGGTCTGAGAGATAAT
>WAQA01000141.1 GCA_015520475.1 Candidatus Bathyarchaeota archaeon
CTTATATCCTTGTAGACTGCCTGTAGGGCCTTCAGTAGATCAGTATCGGTCATGGAGCCTTTCTTGTCCAGTATCTCAGCTATGATTGTGTAGAGAGGCTGAACCCTCCAAGTTCTTATAGACATTCAGTCTTCACCGTTAAGCCACTAGAGGAGCAGGCTTCTGCACTTTACGTATCTGCTTCACAAATCCTTTATACCAGTTATCCATGTCAGGGGATATGCTTGGAGGAATCTTCTCTAAGGCCATCTTGAAATCTTCGAAGGTAACCTTCTCAGCCTTAATGTTCTTCCTCAAAGCGTTCATCGCTGCTTCCCGGCATAGAGATGATAGGTCGGCGCCTGAATATCCCTTTGTCATACTGGCCAGCTCTCTCAGGTCTACATCATCAGCGAGAGGCATCTTCTTCGTATGTATCTTAAGTATCTTATATCTAGCCTCTTCGTCGGGCTGTGGAACATATATCAACCTGTCGAATCGTCCAGGTCTTAGAATGGCCGGATCAACTATGTCAGGCCTATTCGTTGCAGCCAGCACAACGATGTCTTCTAGGGCCATTATACCATCCATCTCTGTTAGAAGCTGACTTACAACTCTCTCCGTCACTCCACTATCACCGAGTCCTAAGCCTCTACGTGGAACAAGAGAGTCGATTTCATCGAAGAATATGACTGCTGGAGATGCCATTCTAGCCTTCCTGAAGACTTCACGGATAGCCCTCTCAGACTCTCCAACCCACTTAGAGAATACTTCTGGACCCTTTATTGAGATGAAGTTCGCTTCGCTTTCGGTTGCAACGGCTCTTGCTAGGAGGGTCTTCCCACATCCAGGCGGACCATAAAGGAGTATGCCTTTAGGAGGCTGAATACCCATCCTCTTAAACATTTCAGGGTTCTTCAGTGGCCATTCAACGGCTTCTCTGAGCTCCTGTTTAGCTGCTTCTAATCCTCCAATATCATCCCAATGAACAGCTGGAACCTCTACTGCAACTTCCCTCATAGCTGTTGGAGTAATCTCCTTAAATGCGTTTAAGAAGTCTTCCATGCGAACCTCCATCTTCTCCAGTACATGTGGAGGTATCCTCTCCTCTTCAAGGTTTATCTCTGGCAGGTATCTTCGCAGCGCCTTCATAGCGGTTTCACGACATAAAGCAGCTAAATCCGCACCTGTATATCCATGCGTCCTCTCAGCCAAGGCCTTCAAGTCTACATCATCAGCTAATGGCATACCTCTCGTATGGATGAGAAGTATCTCGTAGCGTCCCTGCTTGTCAGGTATACCTATCTCGATTTCTCGATCAAACCTTCCAGGTCTTCGGAGAGCCGGATCCAAGGCGTTAGGCCTATTCGTGGCGCCTATAACGATAACGTTCCCTCTACCTGAGAGGCCGTCAAGTAAGGCGAGGAGCTGAGCCACAACTCTCCTCTCAACTTCACCTGTAACCTCCTCCCTCTTAGGGGCTATAGCATCCAGTTCATCGATGAATATTATGCTTGGAGCGTTCTGCTGAGCCTGTTGGAATATCTCTCTAAGTCTAGCTTCGGATTCACCGTAGAACTTACTCATGATTTCCGGTCCATTTATCGAGAAGAAGTTTGCATCCGACTCGTTTGCAACAGCTCTTGCTAGGAGGGTCTTCCCACATCCAGGCGGACCATGCAGGAGAACTCCCTTAGGAGGATCTATCCCAAGCCTCTGGAACAGCTCTGGATGTCGCATTGGAAGCTCAACCATCTCTCTTATCCGTTGAATCTCCTCTCTTAATCCGCCTATATCCTCATATGTGGTTCTCGGCACCCCCCTAGCCTCCGGGACAGGCTCAGCAAGAATCTGCAATTTAGTATCATAGGTCATCCTTACAATCCCATGAGGCCTGGTCTTGGTGACTGTGAATTGGACTGGATGACCAAGCATCATAACAAGGGTCGTATCACCCTCAACAAAAGTTCTCTCCATAAGCCTGTTCTTAACAAAGTTTGTGAAGTCTTCGTCGACGTTTAACCGCATGTCAACGGGTGCCAGGACTATGCTTATAGCATCCTTAACATCCGCCTTCCGGACTATAACATACTCGTTTATTGAGACACCTGCATTCTTACGTACGAAACCATCTATCCTTATCACGCCGCGATTTTGATCTTCAGAGTATGCTGGCCACGCTATCGCCGACGTCCTCCTCTTCCCAACTATCTCTATAACATCTCCAGCTGATACCTCCAGCTTCTCCATCGTCTTCTGATCTATCCTAGCTATTCCCCTAGCAACATCCCTCTGTTTAGAATCGAGTACTCTAAGTTGAACCTCAGTCAATTCTCCAAACCTTCCACTAGAGTAATAGATAATACTATGACGAAAAAGGCTTAATTCCTATATAAACATAATGAATTTTAGATGCGTCTAACCATCTGAGTCTCGAATTGGCTGACCTCCTCTATCTTCTGGAGGCATGATTCAATCTCATCTATACCTCCGGATCTGTTCTCAGGCAGGATTATATGGGCTATGATGGCTACCAATCCAAACGCGATAGGCTCCTCATCGAATCTATATATAGAAGCGTACTCCGGGAGATTCTCCTTTATCTTCCGCTTCACCAACTCAAGATCAACATTAACGTCGGAGGGATATATCTTCATCGAAACCAGGACGTCAGCCATGTTCAACTCCTCTAACAGCCTAGTAAGGAAGAAATCCAGATATTTAAGTTTATGCCTAAGAACCGAATATCACATAGAAGAACCCGCCACTCACGAAATAGACTTAATCCTGATATCTGTTCATAGCGATATGTCCACTTCCATAATCCCATTGATAAAGTTAAAGCTTAAATATTAGCATGTTCTGATAATTCAAGGTTATGGTGAAGGGGGATAGTTATGAGGAAGAACGGATATTTGACGAATGGGAAATTTGAGGGGATAATGCACATATCGAATGTTAAGGGCCAATTCACGATCGTAGCAACTGATCAAAGAGGATCATTGAAGAGGATGATAAACCCACAGGATCCGAAGAGCGTTACACGAGAAGAGATGAAGAAGGTGAAGGCAGCCCTGATAAGGAACCTCGCTGGGAAGAAGAGCAAGGGTAGACTCAGCGGAATACTGATTGATCCAGAATATTCATATGAGCGATCCTTTATAGAGGCATGCGACATTAAAGCCGACGTTGGAATCTTAATGTCAATTGAGGCTTCAGGGTATGGCGGGAAAGGGGCGTTCGCACCTCAAGTGCAAATATTTAACGGGCTTGACGTTGAGGACGCCGTCATAAAAATCAAGAATAGGGGAGCTGCCGCAGTTAAGATGCTAGTTTATTACCGTCCAGACGGTCCGACACGTAAATATCAGGAGTCAATGGTTAAAGCCGTCGGCCAAGCATGCGAGAAGTATGATATACCATTCCTGTTGGAGCCTGTTGCCCATCCATTAGAGAACGGTCCACATCCAAAGAAGGATCCGAAAGAGTTCTCAAAGATCAAGCCTGAGATAGTTATAGAGACCGCTAAGGAACTAACGAAACCAGAATATTCAGTTGACGTGTTAAAGGCTGAGTTCCCAGTTAATCTAAAATACGCTGAGGAGCTAGGTCAGGATCCGCTTGAGGCATGTAGAGAACTTAACGAGGCAAGCCAAGTGCCATGGGTTATACTGAGCGCAGGAGTTGACTATGAAGAGTTCAAAGAGAACCTTAAATATGCCATTAAAGCTGGAGCTTCAGGTTTCCTCTGTGGAAGAGCAATATGGAAAGAGGCTGTGGGCAGGGAGGACATGGACAGATTCCTCTCAGAGGTAGCTGTGAAGAGACTGAATGAACTTACCGATATAGTTGAGGAAGCAGCCACTCCATGGTACAAGAAGTATGTGGATTCGCTAAGTGACATAGAGATAATTAGGGGAGAATAAACAGTAGCTAGGAGAGGGAGTATCTCCCTCATCCCCCTTTAAATTTTTGATTGATACCTTTCAAACCTTATCCTCACTAACGGGTATTCTTCAGGTATATGACGAGACATTCTTAGACGCTGCTCTCATCTAAAGAGGTTTTCATATCACCTAAATCTTCCCGTTCCCTCAGGAAGGCTCGATGAGCGTTAACATAGATCTAGAACATCTTTTGATTATCCATAAACTTCTTATAAGATGAATGGCATCAATGATATCTGTAGCTTCTATCCAAGGAAGGTGTCAGACGTAGATGACGAATAAGTATTATCGTAAAGATATTTTTTGCAGCGCTTACGCTAAGGACGGAGCACTATTCCAGTTTGCGATTAAACTCAGGAATATTCCAGGCGCCCTTGCTGAAGTAGCAAGGATCTTCTCCTCTAGAGGCATCAACATTCTACATGGCTTCCATACAGCTCCTCCCGACAGAGAGGATGCCATATGGGGATTCTTCGTTGATCTGAAGGGTTCAGAAGAGGATGTTGACAGTCTAGTCAAGGAAGTTGAGGAGTTGAATGTTACCTTAGAAGTTAAGCTTGCCAGACCTATAGATAATGGTCCAATAGTGGATCAGCTCCACTTCCCCATAATGGTGTCAGGAGAGAGAAGCATAATAATGAATATTAAGACGGTAATAGAGACATTCAACAGATTGTATGAGAGGTTCGGTTCCGGAGCTGGCTTCATCCTATATGAGATGGGGAAGGCCGCTGGAGAAAATGAGGCTAGAAGCGTAAGTGAAAAGTATGACCTTGATAAACCAACAGTCTTAAAGGTTATATTAGCTGAGAGATCAGCGAAGGGCTGGGGGATACCTGAGATTGAAAAGTTCGATGAGGAAGCTATTGAGGCATCGATAGTTGTTCATGAATTATTTGAATGTACACCCTTCCAAGGAAAGAATAAGGAGGCAAAGAGCCAGTTCTTTAGGGGATACTTGGCTGGGGCGCTCAGCCAACTCTTAAATAGACGACTCACAGTTGTAGAGTCAGAATGTGTCGCTAAAGGCGATCGAACATGCCGATTCATAAGTAAGATCTACTGAAGATATTCTGGTGATCAATAAAGGGGAGCTGGAGAAGAGAGACGCCCAAGACAAACGTCTCTATTTTACTTATCAATTTCTATGATTAGCGTCTTTGCACCATCATCTTAAAATCTCATCACGGATTAGTTGGGGCTTCCAAAGCCCCTCTGCAATTTTAGGAGCGTTAAGGATCCATTAGAGTCCTACAAAGCCGCAGTCTTGGACAGGCTTCACAAATACGCCGGAATACAACGCGGAAACAAAGATTCTGACAGGTCAATATGCTTTCCACAGCCAAGTAACCATCACGCTTGACTTCACCTTGCCTACGAGTAGTGGAAGTAGTAGTGGAGGCTTCACATCCGGCATGTCGCTCACGGTTGCAACCAGTCTCCTACGTGTACAGCCCGGCCAGACAGTTGAGGCCCTATTAAACTTCACTTGGACAGGAGCAAACAGTATAACAGTCACCCAGATAACGTTTTCAGGTGCCGCCGCGGAGTGGCTCAGCCTTGCGGAGACCTTATCTAAGACTGTATCGAAGCAGGTGGGAAGCGAGACGGGTATGGGGGCAGTCACGATACGACTGATGGTTCCCAGAGACGCGCAGCCCGGAGACTACACCGTGCCAGTACGGATACATGCGGAAGCCGTAGGCAACCAAATAGAGACGGGAGGATACCTCACCTTCCGTGTCGTAGAGCCCACACGTCCATCAACAGCATACCCTGACTACATGACAATACTATTCGCAGCCATAATCATAACAGCATACCTAAAAAGAAGATAGTTTCTCAACCTCAACTTTTTCAGCAATTATATTTTGAAGACTTCAGAGGGACAGGGAAGTTCCCCTTCAACCTTTCTGATTTTAGCGAGGGTGTTATTCAAAAGAACTTTTCCTTTTTGGATCTTTAGGAGGCAGCCGTACTAGTCAATTTCTCAATATTAGTAATGGCTTGGATGGTGGCCGCATAAATAGGTTCACCGAAATTATTATATTTCTTATATCTGATCACTTTGGTAACAACGGGTTTTACAAGCACCTTGAAACCTTCAGTTGTCATGTACGATTGCCATTTTTCTTCTTGAGGTTCGAATTTCATTTCTTTGCCGATATCCCTCGCAGGGTCCCATGGAACCTTTGATGGTGTTCCTTTTAGGTGGGGTGGTACAATTGCTGCTACAGCGTTGAT
>WAQA01000142.1 GCA_015520475.1 Candidatus Bathyarchaeota archaeon
CTGTTCCCCCATAAACAATCATCAATTTGATTGCGTCGCTGAGCTTTGATAGTGGGAAGTAATATGCGAATGTCTTGAAGGGTTCAGGCAGCATCCATGCCGGTATCCAGACGCCTCCGAGGAACATTAGGGGGAAGGCTATGGCTGTGGCTAGGCCGTTGGCTCCCCTGGAAGTTTTCGCTGTCGGCGCTAGGAGGAGGCCGAGGCCCATCGTGAAGAGCCCTGCAAGTATAACTAGGATCGTTGATGCTGCTAGGGTTTCAGGGGTGAACCCTCTATACTCCGCTCCTATCAGGAGGCCTGCAGCTATGCTGGCTGCTCCGGCTATGGCTATGTAAATCATGGTGGTTAAGGTGTATCCTGCGAGGATGGACCAGCTTGGGATTGGGCTTGAGAGGAGCATTCTGAGCCCTCCTGTCTCCCTTTCCTCATGGATCATTGCTGCTCCTGCGTTTAGGCCTATGAAGAGGGCCTCCACGATCACCATGGATATCGCCATGAAGCCTGATATCACAGCCTTTGAGACTTCACGTGCAGTGTTAACCTCCTCAACCTTAACATTCATCGGGTCTGCTATGGCTCTGATGTAATCCCTATATATTCTGGGGGTTTGGGGTAGGATATGCTTTAGGATGCTTAATCTAACAGTGTCCTCTAAGCCTCCTATGAAGCCGAGAAGCTTTGAGTAGTCCACTTCGATCCAGAGCTCTGAAACGTTCACTTTATAGATTATCATGTTTGCTGTTCTTCCGTTTGTGGCGTTGGCTGCGAAGTTCTCTGGGAAGTAGAGTCCCAGTGGAGGGTTGCCGTCGTCGGCTATGTCATTGAGCATGGACTGTAGAGTCTCGTAATGTTTTATGGTGAACATTCCAGTCTTCTCCATCGCGTCTGTGATGACTGTGGCGTTTAATGGTCCCTGGCTTGTATCTTCAATGTAGACTCCGACGGCTGTAGGTCTCGGGTTAGGATTAGCCCATAACCCCCCGCTTATCATCACCATCAGCACTGGGAAGACAAGTATCCAGAATAGGCTTGTCTTGTCTCTGATCAGCTCCTTCAATCCGCCTATGATTATGGCTGTTATCGCTCCTTTAGCCGACGTCTCCTTCCCCTCCAAGTGTTGCTCCGGTAACCTTGAAGTAGACATCTTCTAGGGTGGGCTCCATAATCCTCATCTCCTTTACCTCAACATTTAAGCCTACAAGATCCTCTAGGATCTTCGGGGCCATAATATTTGGTTTAGTAGCGTATACTCGGATTGTTTGGTTCTCAACTGTTATGTCCTCCACCCCTGGAAGTTTACTCTCCATCTTAACCTTCTCAGCCCATCCGTCTCCCCTCTTAACTTTTATGAGGATGACTGAGGTTGGCGTGTACTTCTCCTTGAGTTCAGATGTGGAGCCCTGAGCCGCCATAACCCCTCGATGCATAATGTATACTTTGGATGCTAGGGCTTCAGCTTCGTCGGCGTAGTGGGTTGCTAGGAGCACGGTGCAGCCTCTCCTCTCCAGATCAGCTATGATGCTCCAGAGGTCCCGTCTTGCTGTTGGATCCAGTCCAGTGCTAGGTTCGTCGAGCACTATTATGTTGGGGTTGCCTATTAGGGCGGCTGCCACGGTGAGTCTCCGCTTCATCCCTCCACTGTACTCTCCAACCTTCCTGTCGCCTGCTTCTGAGAGGCCTGTTAGGTCTAGGAGTTCCCTCGCCCTTTCCCTCGCCTCTTTGAGGCTTAATCCTCTGAAGAGGGCCTGTCTGATAAGGTTCTCATATCCTGTTAGTAATGGTCTGAATGGAGGGTCCTGCGGGGCATATCCTATATGCCGCCTCGCCTCTAACCCTCCTGAACCCCACAGATCCACCCCGCATATCATGATTCTGCCTGTGGAGGGCTTTAGCACCCCAGCTATTATTGAGAGGAGCGTGCTCTTACCTGATCCGTTCGGTCCTAGGAAGACATGGATTCCTCTGTCGGCTGTGAAGGAGACGTTCTTAACGGCTTCAACGTCTCCATCATATCTCTTCCCTACATTCTCAACCTCAACGGAGAATTGCATGGCAGCGTCCTCTTGAGATTGCAGGTTTACATAAACCTTAAGGCGGATCAATTTTAAAATTCTTTATGTATCTGAGGTACACTTCTCCATCCTCTTCTATATTGTCTGCCTTTTCTCTTCTCTGTGGATCTTATGGTTGGCCTCCCATACCTGTCTAGGCTGTACTTCACAATCTCGGAGAGGTCTGCTTGGCCGTATCCATGATCTATGCATCTGAGGATCTGCCATAACCGTTCATCTCTGACTGGTGTTGATACGGCGAAGTGATATCTCGGCAGCATCATCAAATCTTTATATGTGAGTCCCGGGGCGTAGAATTCCTCTAGTGTCTTGGCTGTCTCCTTTCCGACGGTGAAGCATATTATTGTGTCGCAGAGGCTTGGGATTGACTGGGCTGTCTCCCTATCATATTGGCCTAGGAACTGTGAGGCAAGCGTCATGAAGACCCTATACTTCCTTAGGCTTTGAAGTATATCCTTTATGCTTTGTGTCGTGAACCTGTATGCTTCGTCGATGTAGACGTAGAATGGCCTCCGCTTCTCCTCAGGGGAATCCTCCCTGCTCATGGCGGCTAGGTATACCTGTGCAAGTATTAGGCTTCCCAAGAAGTTTGCGAGGTCACTGGTTACTCTGCCCTCGCTTAGGTTCACGAAGATGAGGAGGCCTCTATCCATCGCCTCTCGGAAGTCGATGCTGCTTCTCTCACAGTTGAAGATGGGCGCTATCCCCTTCTCCTGTACGATCCTATATATCTTCGTCATGACGGTTGCTGTTGCCTCCTTCGGCATCTTCTTGAACTCTTCATTCCAGAACCTTACAACCCTCCTGTCCATGCATCTTCTAAGCAGTATTCTACGGTACTCCTCGTCTGAGAGGACATCGTATATCCTGGTGAAGCTGGGCGGTTTAGGATGTGAGGCTTCGAGGAGGAGGTACAGCGCGTTCAGCATGATCATGTCGAGTCTTGGACCCCAGAATCTCCGGTAGATCTTCTGGAGAGCATCCATTATCGTCCTTGCAATCAGATCTCTGCCGCTCTCCTCCCTGTACTGGAGAAAGTTTATCTGGACAACCCTTCCGTATCGCCTGTCATATGCCGTTAAGGGATCAATGTAGACAACCCTGTCCCAGATAGATCTTGGAATATGCGTTAAGGCCTTCATGATCAAGTCTCCATGGGGATCTATGACTAGGAGGCCCTCCCCCTCCTCAATGTTCTGTTTTATTAGGTGTAGGAGGAGAGTTGATTTTCCTGTTCCCGGGAAGCCGAAGACCGCTATATGCCTCCTCTCCTCCTTATAGATTCCCCTGTCAACGCCTGATCCGTCAACGCCTAGAATAACTATGTTCTCCTTCTGTTTCATCCATCAGGCCTCAAGGATCCTCTGGGGGACGAACTGATCAACTGGTTAGTTATACATCTCCTGCTATGTCCATGTATGATTCGATGTTCACCCTCCACTTATGCGTTGAGGATCTGATGATTAGGCCTTTCTTCTCCAGTCTTGTGAGTGCCTTGTGAATGTTCTGTCTGCATCTCTTCACCCTCAATGAGAGTTCCCTGCATGTCCATTCTCCACCGTACATGTACATTACAATGAAGAGTTTAGCGGCTAATACGCCGCATCCCAACGCTCTGTTTATGGCTTTGCAGAGGCCGTTTATTCCGGATAGGTATCGGAGCGCCAGGTCATATGCCGGCAGCTCCCTTAGAACCTTTATGATGTGGGGGTTGAAGAGATAATTTTTTAAGTGTGAATCTTCAAGTTCTATTTTGGGGGCTGCGGGCCGGAGTTTCTGGTTTGTTGGGTGGGTGGTTGTGGTGTCCCGGCCGTCGGCAGCCCCCTCATCCATCCTCCATCTCCTCCAGAACCTCTATTGTCTCCTTTACCAGATCAGTTAATTCTCCACTTTTCAGTTTGAATCTGTGGAGTCCAGCTGTGATCTCCTCCTCGACAATCCCTATCCCGGCCAGTATCCTTAGATATTTGACTCCTCTCCTGTTTGTGCATCCTACCCTCCTAGTCAATGCTGTAATGTTCATCCTCTTCTCCTTATATAATGTCTTGAAGAGTCTCCTGCATATCTTGCTTGATAGGCATAGGTGGATTGCCGCTGTCTCTCTCGGGGAAACCTTGAATCTCCCCATCTGAGTCTCCCCAACCAGAAGTTCTGTCTTCTCCCTTTTTAAAAGGGTTGCGAACCTTCTGGGGACGGGGGGTCCCTCATCTTCTCCGTGTCTCCTCTATAGTCCTGATTAGGGTCTCGTATAATCTGTTGAATGGATATTCCATTCCAAGTAGGATGTTCTCTTTATGCTTCTTCATCAGGATATATCCGGATCTGTTGAGGTCTTCTATGTATCTGTGGATTGCTGCTTTCTCTTCTGCTTCTTCCCCTGCCAGTTCACATTCAGCCTCGTAGAGGCTGTAGGCTTCATCGAATGTTATGTATGGGGATCCATCTGTCTTGAGCGCTTCCATGATCGCTTTTAGGAGGAGCTGCTTGTGGAGGCTTAGCTCGTCGGGGTATATTGCTCCGTTTATGCCCTTCGGTATGCCGGCGTGAACCCTTCTTATATGCTCAGCCTTCACGTTTGATGATCCTTCAGAGTCCGCTATTGTCCCTGCTCCTAGGAGGAGTTCGAGGGCGTATCTGATTCCACCCCAACTGAATGATATCTGCGCTGTGAATTCGATGATCTCCGGCGGCACAACTGATGGTTTGAAGGCTTCCTCAACGCGGTAGCTTAGGATGTCCTCTACCTCCTCAATCCTGTACCTTTCAAGTTTGACTGCTGCTGTTCTGCCAAGCGTGTCGAGTGTTGCCTCGTCAAGTCTGCTGAGCCAGTTGAGGCTTCTGGAGATGTATATGAGGCTTATCCTCCCAGCTGCTCTCTGGTCGAGCTCATGTATTCTCGGGAGCATGTAGAGGATCTTCGGGTCTCTCCTCTCCATTATGTATGTGTCAACTTCGTCGAGTGCTATTACGAGTTTCATGTCTTCCCTGCATATCTCCTCTACGATGTTCATCAGCATCTCTTCAGGGCTTAACCCTAAACCTGGACTTCCAATAATCCTCTCCATAAGTATTGACATTGTATGGTATGGCCTCGGCGTATATGCCAGGTTTATATTGACATATCTCAGCTTCACATTCCTCTTTTCAGCTTCATCGGTTAAGTAGTATCCAAGCCTGTTGCAGAGAACTGTCTTCCCAGTTCCCATTGGACCGTAAACGTGAACTTTCACGTTCACATTCTCTGATAGGATCGGATTGAACCATCTCTTCAGCTCAGCCAGTTCCCCTTCTCTGTGTGGGAGGTTTTCAGGTACGTAGTGGTGGAGGAGGGCCTCCCTCTTCCTGAAGACTGACAAGGACGGGCCTCCAGAGACATTATATTCAACATAATATTAATTAGTGTTGGGATTGATATCTTCTGGGGTTCAAATGGATACTGTAACGCTTAAGGGAGGGTTTGTAGTTACTCCTGGAGGGGTTATCGAATCAGACGTTAGGGTGTGTGGGGGGAGAATCTCAGGCTTCGGCGGCATGTCTAGGGGGGAGGTTCTGGATTGCCGAGGCCTCTATATCCTTCCAGGATTCAGGGATCAGCATATCCATGACAGTAACGGCTTCTTCAATTATCTGGATGATCCTGGAAGGTTCTCGTCTGTTTCTAGGGCGCTTGCAAGGCAGGGTGTAACAGCCTATATGATCTCTACCTTTGCCGCTCCTATAGGGAGGCTGCTCAGGTACTTGGAGTCCGTTAAGAGGTATGCTTCATCCGCTAGGAACGGTGTTGACGGAGCCCTTCTTGAAGGGGCTAATGTTGAGGGAACCTTTATACGTGTTGACTGTGCAGGGGCTCAGCCTGTAGAGTATATTGTGCCTCCTAACAGCCCCGACGCCAGGAAGATTTTAGACAGCATCTTAGAGGTTGATGTTGTCAGGCTGATAAATATTGTTCCGGATTACGGGACTGATCTGATAAGGTATGCTTCTTCTAGGGGTGTTATAGTTGGATGCGGCCACTGTAAGGCAACTGCCAAGCAGCTCTCAGACGCTGTTGAGGCAGGCTTAAAGTATATTGTTCATATGACGAATGGGTTTATGGGGCAGTCCTTCAAGCCCTTTGATGGTGGAGGAACATATGAGGGCGCCCTTACACTTCCATTATTCGTCGAGTTGATAGTTGACGGTTACCATGTTGATTTGAGGTATGTATCTGATATTATCTGGCGGCGTGTCCAGCTTGGGAGGGCTCATGAGGTGATAGCTGTCACCGACGGGATCTTCCCGATACCTGAGGAGATACCTAGCGGAGTCTTCAGGTTATATTCTACGTTGTGCCGTAGGAGTGAGGATGACGGGGTCTTCATGGTTGCTGGAAGGGTTGGGGAGGATGGACAGGTGACTTCTGTACCGTCGAATACTCTATGCTCCAGTAAATTGACGATGGATAGGGCCTTCGAGAATCTGATTAACATGTTCACCGTTGACTTTCAGGGTTTCATGATTGATCATAGGGCTTTAAGTCTCCATGAGGCCTTGAGGTACGCGGCTTATTTCACATCGACGAATCAGTCTATAATGCAGGGTGTTGATGGCTTGACTGGAAGCGTTGAGGTTGGGAAGAGGGCTGACTTAACGGTTCTGAGGATTGACGGTTCCCCTGGAGAGTATAGGGTTGAGGTTGAGAAGACCCTGGTTGCCGGTAGAGTCTTTGATTATGGATGATGGAAGCCTGTCTTATAGGGTTCTCTCCAGCCTGGAACCCCCTAAAATTCAGGTTCCATCTTATTGGATCCGTTGTCGATTGGAGGTTATAGTTTGAAGACTATCTCACCCTTCTCCATCATCTTCTTAAGCATTATCAATGCGAATCTTACTCCGTGGCTTCTATCTGCGAAGTATCCTCTCTCTATACATTGGTCTAGAAACTTTACTAGCTCCGGGTCCACGCTTACAGTCATTCTTATTCTTACCAATTCTTGATCCTGACGTGTTATGTTTGATCTAAACTTTATCATTTATCAGCTATTATCATAAAATTGAATAAGAATGCATAATATATTTCTATGTCTATGATGAATGATCATTGAGGGTGTGTTGGAATGGATGATCAGGGAGTGTATGAGGGAAGAGAGAGCGTTGAGGATTTAAGGTTTCTAATCGTGAAGCAGATGTTGAATGAGTTTCCTGATTTGAAGAGGAGGGTGAAGGAGTACCTGGAGGGGGAGGATTAGAACCCTCCAGACGATTGGATGTTGGGTTATTATCCCCTTAAACGTTTACCTTAGGTCGCTAAGAAGGCTCCGTCCGTAAGGGCGGAGATGAATTAGGGGAGGTTGGAGGTAGTTAGTTTTTTATACTTTAAAATCAGTATAAGGAATGATGGAAATAACGAAGACAATCAAGTGTAAGCTCATAGGACTGACAAAGCGAAAGCTCGAATTGCTTAATCGGGAATACGACAACTTCCAGCACTACTTAAAA
>WAQA01000143.1 GCA_015520475.1 Candidatus Bathyarchaeota archaeon
GAGAGAATATCCCCTGGACCTATCTTATCAGAGACCCCTGGACATTCAAGGACAGGTAAACCTATATTGATAGCGTTCCGATAGAAGATTGTGGCGAAGGACTCCGCCAATACACATTTAACCCCCGCATATTTAAGGGCTATCGGTGCATGTTCACGGCTTGATCCACAACCAAAGTTCTTACCAGCAACTATTATTACGCCTTCCCTAGCCTTCTCTGCGAAGTTCGGATCTAAACTCTCCATGACATGCTTGGCAAGCTCACTTCGATCTAGAGTCGTCAGATACTTTGATGGGATGATAACGTCTGTGTTTATGTTATCCCCGAAGATTACGGCTTTACCGTTTATCTGCAAGAGACTAACCCTCCACCCTCCTAGGATCAGTTATCTCACCATTTAATGCGGAAGCTGCAACCGTTGCTGGAGATGCAAGGTAAACCTGAGCCTCTGGACTTCCCATCCTCCCAACAAAGTTTCTATTGGAAGAGCTTATACATACTTCTCCGGATGCTAGAAGGCCCATATGCCCACCGAAACATGCTCCACAAGTCGGGTTGGTCACATAGGCACCAGCCTCAACGAATATTCTTATGAGGCCCTCATTTAAAGCCTCAAGATAGATTTCTTGGGAGGCAGGTGTAATCAGCATCCTAACCCGCCTATTAATCTTCTTACCCTTAAGAATCTCAGCTGCAACCCTCAAGTCTTCAAGTCTTCCATTAGTGCATGATCCGAGGAAGGCTTGGTTTATGGGTGTACCTTCAACCTTGGAGATAGGCTTCACATTATCAACCGAATGTGGACATGCCACCTGAGGCTCTAAATCATCCACTTCAAATTGGATGGTTCTCTCAAACTTAGCATCCGGATCGCTCTTGAACATTCTGAAGGAACCTTCAACTCTACCCTTAAGATAGGATAATACTTTATCGTCAGGGTTTATTATGCCTGTTTTAGCTCCCATCTCAACGGCCATGTTACAGAGCGTCATCCTACCGGATACATTCATCTCATTCACTGTTGAGCCTGTAAACTCTAATGCTTTGTAGATTGCTCCATCAGCCTTGATCTTCCCAATCACGTTCAAGATTACATCTTTAGGGGTGACGAATCTACCTAGTGATCCGTCAATCTTTATTCTGATGCTCTCAGGAACCCTGAGCCATATCTTCCCGGTTGCAAATACAGCTGCCATGTCTGTTGAGCCTATTCCAGTGGCGAAGGCGCCTAGAGCACCATAAGTACACGTATGAGAATCAGCACCTACAATAAGCTCTCCAGGCTTAACATGGCCCTTCTCAACCATGACTTGATGGCAGATTCCGCCGAATCCAACATCATAAAGGTTCCTTATATGCTGTTCCCTTGAGAATCTCCTCATTATCTTATGCAGCTCAGCTGATTTAACGGAGTCCGCTGGAACTTGATGATCAAGCACCATAACTATTCTGTTATTGTCCCAGACCCTTCCAGCCCCTATCTTCTGGAACGCCTCGATGGCTAATGGCCCTGTTATCTCATTGATCATACTCATGTCTACTTTAGCTTCAATTATCTCGCCAGGTTTCACCTCGTCTCGCCCAGAGGCATAAGCAAGGATCTTCTCGGAGATATTCATGTTCTCTCCCAAGCTTGAATAGTTACTTCTCGATACCAGCCATCTTTCTTATGAATTTTCCAACCTGCTCTATTTTGTGCTGCGCTATCTCCTCCATCATAGCCTTCAGGTTCTTCTCTCCAGATCTATGCTCTGCAATCCACTGCTCAGCGAACCGTCCATTCCTAACGGCCTCAGCAGCCTTCCTCATATTCTCTTTAACATGCTCATCTATGACTTTAGGACCTATAAGCAATCCTCCATACTTGGCCGTGTCTGAGACAGCTTTTAACATCCCAGTTATTCCACGTTGATATATTAGATCCATTATTAGTTTCGCTTCGTTGCAAGCTTCGAAGTATGCCAGTTCAGGCGGATAGCCCATCTCGGTGAGAACCTCAAATCCTTTCTTGATAAGCTCTATTAATCCTCCAACGAGAACTGTCTGCTCACCTATTAAGTCGCTTTCAGTTTCATCCTTGAATGTTGTCTCCAGAACCCCAGCCCTAGTGCAGCCTAGAGCCTTTGATATGGCAAGAGCAACTTCCCTGGCTCTTCCGGAGTAGTCTTGATGGACAGCTATTAACGCTGGAACCCCGAATCCATTCAGATAGGTTTCTCTCAGCCTCGGTCCA
>WAQA01000144.1 GCA_015520475.1 Candidatus Bathyarchaeota archaeon
ATTGAGGATACGGTTTATGAACCGGATTATGAGAGTTATCTTCAGGTTAGGGATTGGCTTGGGGGTGATGGTGTAGTCACCGTTGTGGCTGATTATACGCCTCTAATGAAGGCTATAATAAGATTTCTTGGTTTCAGAACCTTCGCTGTTATGTGGAGGCGTAACCGTGAAGCCATAGAGGATCTGATCAGAGTTATCGATGAGAAGTATACTGAGATGTATAGGGTTATAGCGGATTCCCCTGCAAGGATAGTTAGGATAGGCGATAATATTGACAGTATGCTAATATCTCCAAGATTGTTTGAGAAGTACTGTTTACCCTACTACAATAAGTATGCTGGCATCCTGAAGAAGCATGATAAATTCGTTATTTCACATATGGATGGTAGGCTCCGGATACTTAAGGATCTTATAGCCAAGACTAGGCTTGACGCTGTTGAAGCGTTTACGCCGCCTCCGATGGGGGATCTCCCGGTTAGGGAGGCTAGAGAGGCTTGGAGGGACAAGGTTATCTGGATGAACTTTCCGGAGGAGGTCTTTTTGAGATCAGCTGATGAGGTGAGAGAGTACACATTGAACCTCTTAAGGGAGATGAGTCCTGGAATAGGATATATAATGAGTATAACGGAGGATATCCATCCCGACTATCTCAGGGATGGTTTAGGAACTCTCGTTAGGGTTCTCCATGATTTCGGGGAGCTCCCGCTTAAGGAATCCAATCTTAGATGTTGATGGGGATTATTTATGATGGAAATCATGGTGTGCAGCGTCTCTGAAGGTGAAGAGGAAAGTTTATTAATACCCGTCCATGTTAAGCTTCTTAGCTTCCTTCAGGTTTAGCCTGAAAGTATGGATATTGGGTCGTGTAGGAACCGGCCCGTCCGAGGGGAGTAATACTGAGATCCGTAACGTTTAAAAGTTTAGTTGTATGGAAATTGTGGGGGAGCTTATAGACTTGGGTATGAAGGATTATGTATATACGCTTATGAAAGCCTTCTTCGAGGAGAAGGGTCTGGTAAGGCAGCATCTAGACTCCTATAACGAATTCATTGATCATGGACTGCAGGAGATAATCGATGAAGTCGGCGAGATAGATATAGAGGTTCCCGGAAACCCTTACAAGATAAGGTTTGGGAAGGTCTTCATATTCAGGGATGTTGAGCATAATGTTATTTCAGGACCATACATAACAGAGGTTGACGGAACCTATCATGAGATATATCCGCATGAGGCGAGGCTTAGGAACCTCTCATATGTAATGCCGATCTCCGTTGAGATCTCGCTTATAATGGGGGATCAAGAGGTAAGTAAGGAGCTTGTTTATCTAGGCGACATCCCTACAATGCTGAAGTCTAAATACTGTATACTCTCGAATCTTTCAGATGATGAGTTAATCAGGCATGGTGAGGACCCGAAGGATCCTGGAGGATACTTCATAATTAATGGTTCTGAACGTGTCATTGTGGCGTTGGAGGATCTCGCTCCGAACCGTATAATTGTCGACGTCGACACTCACGGTGTAAACCCAGTGTACACTGCTAAAGTCTTCTCGACGACTGTTGGCTTCAGGGCTAGGATAGAGTTGAGGATGAAAGTTAACGGTGCAATGTACGTTTCTATGCCTGGTGTCCCGGCTGAGATACCGTTCGTCGTATTGATGAGAGCTTTAGGTTTAGAGTCTGATAAGGAGATAGCTGAAGCTGTCTCACTGGATAAGGAGATACAGGCTGAACTTGAACCGTCATTCGATGTTGCTGAGGGTGTTGAAACAGTTGAGGATGCAATCCTATATATTGGGAATAGGATTGCACATGGACAGTTAAGGAAGTACCGTTACGATAAGGCTGTAAATCTCCTAGATAGGAACTTCCTTCCACATATAGGGAGAACCGAGAAGCATCGTAGAGAGAAAGCCTACTATCTAGGTGAGATGGCCTGTAGAGTTATAGAACTAAAGATTGGTAGACGTAAACCTGACGATAAAGATCACTTCAAGAATAAACGGCTTAAACCTGCAGGTTCATTATTGGCTGATCTCTTCAGGGTTGCCTTCAGAAGCCTATGCCGTGACATAAAGTATCAGCTGGAGAGGATGGGGGTTAGGAGGCAGGGGATAAGCATCTCAGTTGCTGTTAGACCTGGAATAATAACTGAGAGGCTGCAACATGCACTGGCAACTGGAAATTGGGGTCAGGGAAGGGTTGGTATAACACAGCTCCTAGACAGGACGAACATGATATCTACGCTCAGCCATCTGAGGAGGCTTCAGTCCCCTCTAAGCCGCAGCCAACCGAACTTTGAAGCTCGAGATCTCCATCCAACTCACTGGGGTAGGCTATGTCCAAACGAGACCCCTGAAGGATCAAACTGTGGCTTAGTTAAGAATCTAACTCTCCTAGCATGTATCTCTGTAGGCGTGGACCCTGAGAAGATCAAGAATGTATTGTATGAGATGGGTGTGATACCTACCTCTGAAGCCAGCGAATCAGTGAAGCTCTCAGGAGTGAAGGTCTTCGTTGATGGATGTCCAATCGGATATACTCTCTCTCCTCTAGAGCTTGTCCAGCGGGTGAGGGAGGCCCGTAGGAGAGGTGAGATCTCCACAGAAGTTAACATAGCATACTTCTCTGAGGTTCATGGCGGTAAGAGGGAGATATATGTTAACTGTGATGAGGGAAGAGTTCGCCGTCCACTCATAATCGTTGAGGATGGAGCTCCAAAACTTAAGAGGGAACATATAGAAAAGCTGAAGAAGCGGGAGTGGAGATGGGAGGATCTCGTTCGGAACGGCATAATCGAGTATATCGACGCTGAGGAAGAGGAGAACCTGCTAATAGCACTCAAACCAGAAGACATAACAAAGGATCATACACATCTGGAGATAACGCCGTACTCAATCCTTGGGATATGCGCTTCAATCATACCGTATGCTGAACATAACCAGTCTCCCAGAAACTCTTATGAGTCGGCTATGTCGAAGCAGGCCCTTGGAATATACGCTACGAATTATCCGTTAAGGGTTGATTCTAGAGCGCATATAATGCATTATCCGCAGAAGCCTCTAGTTAAGACTGAAGCCATGGACTTTATAGGCTACAATCTTAGGCCGTCAGGGCAGAACTGTATTGTGGCGGTTCTTTCTTTCCAGGGATATAATATGGAGGACGCTTTAATCTTCAATAAGGCCTCGATTGAACGTGGACTGGCCAGATCAACCTTTTATAGGATGTATGAGGCTGAATGCCGCCAATACCTCGGAGGATTAAGGGATCAATTCACGATTCCGAAGGCTGGAATCAGGGGTTACAGAGGTGAACAGTACTATCGTCTCCTGGAAAGTGACGGGATAATCGGTTTAGAGGCTAAGGTTGAAGGTGGAGACGTATTAATCGGTAGGATAAGCCCGCCACGTTTCCTAGAGGAGTATAAAGAGTTTGAGATTAGAGGTCCAACGATGAGGGATTCCTCGGTTGATATGAGGCCCTCAGAGAGAGGATTCGTCGACGCGGTCTTCTTAACGGAGACGAATGAGGGAAGTAAACTGGTTAAGGTTAGGGTTCGTGATGAACGTGTACCGGAGCTGGGGGATAAATTCGCCTCCCGCCACGGCCAGAAAGGAGTGATAGGGATGATAGTTCCACAGGAGGACATGCCCTTCAGCGTCACCGGGATAGTTCCAGACATAATCATCAATCCACATGCCTTCCCATCGAGGATGACGATTGGACAGTTCCTTGAGTCCATGGCTGGGAAGGTCGCTGCCATGAGAGGTGAACCGGTTGATGGGACACCCTTCGAGAATGAGAGGCCTGAAGCATTGAAGAAGATGCTTATAGATTTAGGTTTCAGCTATACTGGAAGAGAAGTCTTCTATAATGGTATAACTGGAGAGAAGTATGTTGCAGATATCTTCGTCGGGGTAGTCTATTATCAGAAGCTGCATCATATGGTTGCTGATAAGATACATGCGAGGGCGAGGGGGCAGGTTCAAATGTTAACTAGACAGCCTACTGAGGGACGGGCTAGGGGAGGGGGATTGAGGTTCGGCGAGATGGAGAGGGACTGTCTCATAGGTCATGGAGCAGCTATGCTTCTCTGCGACAGGCTGCTGGAGGAATCCGACAAGTACCTGCTCTATGTATGTGAAAACTGCGGATACTACGCATACTACGATATGAAACTACGTAAGTATGTATGTAGGATATGCGGTGATAAGGCTCAGGTTTCACCTGTAATCGTCTCCTACGCGTTTAAGCTGCTGCTACAGGAATTGATGAGTCTATGTATATCGCCTAGAATAAGATTGAAGGAGAGATCCTAATATGGCTCCGGAAGAGGGATACTATAAACTTATAAGTGAAATCCAATTCGGAATCCTATCCCCGCAGGAGATACGTAAACAGTCAGTTGCTGAGATAAGGACGGCCGATACATATGATGAGGATGGAGCATCGATAACTTCGGGGCTTATGGACGGTAGACTTGGAACGTTAGAGCCTAGACAGAGATGCAGGACATGTGGGAATACAGCGTCAGGATGTCCAGGACACTTCGGCCATATAGAACTTGCAAAGCCAGTTATCCACGTTGAATTCACAAAGGTAATTTATGATCTGCTTCAGGCGACATGTAGAAGGTGTGGACGGCTCCTCCTCTCAGAGAAGGATGTAAAGAAGAAGGAGAGGATTGATCGTATAAAGGCACTGCTAGGATCAGTGCCTAGCTCAATATATAAGAAGATACTTGACGATGCAAAGAAGAGGAAGGAGTGTCCGCACTGCGGAGCCAGACAATACAAGATAGAATTTGTAAAGCCGACAGGCTTCTATGAACATACTGAGGAAGGCGTTGAGAGGCTTATACCAAGCGTTATAAGAGAACGTTTCGAGAGGATTCCGGATGATGATTTGAGACTTATAGGATTCGACCCTAAAAGTGCAAGGCCTGAATGGATGATACTTCAAGTCTTACCTGTACCACCAGTATATGTTAGGCCATCAATAACTTTAGAGTCTGGAATAAGATCCGAAGACGACTTAACCCATAAACTCGTCGATATAATAAGGATTAATCAACGTTTAAAGGAGAACCTTGAAGCTGGAGCGCCGACGCTTATAATACAGGACCTACATGAACTCCTCCAATACCACGTTACAACCTACATAAACAATGAGACTTCAGGGATTCCCCCTGCCAGACATAGATCTGGAAGGGCGTTGAAGACTCTTTCCCAGAGGCTGAAGGGGAAGGAAGGCAGGTTCAGAAGCAACCTTTCAGGGAAGAGAGTTGACTTCTCAGCTAGGACGGTGATATCTCCGGATCCAAACCTCGACATAAACGAGGTGGGGGTCCCTATAACCATCGCGATGAGACTCTCAGTTCCCGAGAAGGTAACGCAATGGAACATAGAGGAGATGCGTAAGCTCGTTAAGAATGGACCTGACAAATATCCAGGTGCACTATACATTGTTAGGCCTGACGGGAAGAGGGTTAGACTTGAATTTGTGGTTGACAGGGAGAAGGTTGCTGAGGGCCTAGAACCAGGATACATTGTTGAACGACATCTGAAGGATGGGGACATAGTTATCTTTAACAGGCAACCTTCCCTCCATAGAATGTCTATAATGGCTCATTACGTTAAGGTTCTACCCCATAAAACCTTCCGCCTCCACCTCTGTGTCTGTCCACCATACAACGCTGACTTCGACGGGGATGAGATGAACCTCCACGTTCCACAGAGCGAGGAGGCCCAGACAGAAGCTAAACTCTTAATGCAGGTTCAAGATCACATATTATCTCCGAGGTTTGGAGGTCCGATAATAGGGGCTATAAGAGACTTCATAACTGCAGCGTACATCTTAACGCGGAAGTCAACGATGCTGACGAAGAAGGAAGTATGTGAGCTCCTGATGGCGGCTGGATATGAGGGTCCACTGCCCAAGCCTGATGTTGAGAAGCCAGCTCCGCTATGGAGTGGAAAGAAGATATTCAGCCTATTCATACCTAAGGGAATGAATTATATTTTGAAGGCAAGCATATGTAGGGGCTGCAGCAAATGCCTGAAAGAGAAATGTGAATATGACGCTTACGTAGTCATAAAGAATGGAGAATTGATCTGCGGAGTTATAGATAAGAATTCTATAGGCGCGGAGAAATCTGAAAGCTTACTACATAGGATCATAAAGGATTACGGAACAGAGGCTGGTAGAAAATTCCTGAACAGCATCTCCAGGCTGCTGAACCACTTTATAACGATGTACGGCTTTACATACTCCTTCGATGAACTTGAACTCTCAAAGAAGGCGAGAGAGAACATTAAGAAGATAATAAGAAGGGCTGAGAGAAGAGTTGATAAGCTGATAAGGGATCTTAGGGAGGGAACATTGCAGAGGCTTCCAGGACAGTCACTAACAGACTCATTCGAGATATACGTTATGAATGAGCTTGCTGAGGCAAGGGAGAAGGCCGGTGAAGTCTCAGATGAAGACTTAGACCCGAACAACGCCGGCTTAATCATGACGAGAAGCGGGGCACGTGGAACAACCATAAATATAGGTCAGATGACCGCATGTCTAGGGCAGCAGTCAGTTCGTGGAAAGAGGATTATGAGGGGATACGTTAATAGGGCCCTGCCACACTTCAAGATTGGGGATTCATCGCCTAAGGCGAGAGGATTCGTATACTCATCTTACAGGGACGGATTAAACCCGATTGAATTCTTCTTCCATGCTATGGGTGGAAGGGAGGGGCTGGTTGACACGGCCGTTAGAACGCAGCAGAGCGGATATATGCAGAGACGATTAATAAACGCACTTGAACATTTGAGAATAGAATATGACGGCACAGTTAGAAATTCTATGGGCGACATTATACAGTTCAAGTATGGAGAGGATGGGGTGGACCCGGCTAAAAGCGATCACGGTAAAGCAGTAAACGTAAGCAGACTCGTTGAACAGATTAAATTGGCCATTGAAGGGGGCAAAGCAGCCCCTGAAAGCTACATAGATAAGAGGCTGGAGGAGGTACGTGATCAATTAACCCCGCTGCTGATTGAAGAGTTGAGGAGTGAACTTATAAAGGCTAAGATGAGCAGGGAAGGAGTTGACTTGGCAATCAAATCAGCAATGGAGAGCTATAAGAAAGCCCTTGTTGAACCTGGAGAGGCTATAGGAGTAGTCGCTGCGCAATCGATAGGTGAGCCTGGAACACAGATGACCCTGAGAACGTTCCACTACGCCGGAGTTAGAGAGCAGAACGTAACTTTAGGCCTACCTAGACTAATCGAGATAGTTGATGCTAGACGGATGCCATCGACGCCTATAATGACAATATACCTAGATGAGGAGTATAGGAAAGATAAGAGGCGAGCTACAGAGGTGGCTCAGAGAATCGTATACACAAAGATCGAGGATATAGCCGAGTCGATCTATGTAGATCCTGAAACAGGCGGAATAATAGTTCAGCTCGACATGGACGTGATGAAGGATAGAGGCATAACAAAGAATTACCTTAAAGAATCACTTGAAATCCCGAACTGTACCATAAGCTTTGAGGAGGATAGAATCCTAATAGAACCTAAGAAGGAGGTTGAACCTAAAAGGTTCCTGAACAAGATTAAGGGATATCCCGTTAAGGGTATACCTGGAATAAGCAGGGTTCTAGTCTCAGAGGAGAACGGTGAATGGGTTATAAGAACTGAAGGCTCAAACCTCTACAAGGTTCTGGAGACTCCAGGCGTGGATCCAACAAGGACAACAACGAATAATATACATGAAATAGCGAAGATACTTGGTATAGAAGCCGCTAGAAACGCCTTGATAAGGGAAGCATCAAGCGTCCTTGAAGATCAAGGATTGGATGTTGACCTCAGACATATAATGCTTGTAGCCGATATAATGACTGCTACCGGTGAAGTGCGGCAGATAGGTAGGCATGGAATAAGCGGGGAGAAGGCCAGCGTACTTGCAAGGGCAGCCTTCGAGATAACATTGCCGAACATTGTTGAAGCAGCGCTTAAAGGTGAAGGGGACCCGCTTAGAGGAGTAACAGAGAACGTTATAGTCGGCCAGCCTATACCTATAGGTACAGGGCTGGTTGACATATACATGACAGCTGCATATGGAAGGAAGAAGGAGGATGATGAGGGCTGACCGACATAAACAGGTCGATATCGCTTGCAGTTAAAACTGGAAAGGTTCTCTTCGGAATAAAGAGCGCCATAAAAAATGCTAAGACAGGTAAGGTTAGAGCCATAGTAGTAGCCTCAAACTGCCCTGAAAAATTTTTAAAGGAGTTAAAGTATTATTGTAAACTCTCGAGGATTCCATTAATAGTTTATGAGGGAACAAGCAAGGATCTGGGTGGAGTCTGCGGTAAACCATATTTAGTATCCGCCCTCTCTATAAGAGAACCTGGAGATTCCGATATTGTGAGGTTGGCTGAAAGTGGCCAGGGGAATTAGATTTACAAGTAGAGAGATGCAGTACATCTCATTATTCGAGAGTATAACGGGAGCCGTTGTCAGAGACTGCATAATAGACGACAACCTCAACAGGATAATCTTTGTGATCAAGGAAGGAGACGCTGGAATGGCCATTGGAAAAGGCGGAAAGAATATAATGTTACTTGAGAGGATGACCGGTAAAAGATATGAGATCATAGAATTCTCTGATAATCCAGCCCAGTTCATAAAGAACGCTCTTAAACCAGCCAGAGTGAAGGAGATTCGAATAACGGAACGGCCAGACGGAAAGAAGATCGCTGTGATCATGGTTGATCCAAGAGACAAGGGTATAGCGATAGGGAAGAATGGGAGGAACGCTGAGAGAATCAGGTTTCTAGCGAAACGATACTTCCAGATACATAACGTAAGCATCCAATGAGAGCTATGATAACTGAACAGAAAACTTTATCTAAAGATATCAAGAGTTAAAAATGTTAAGGGAGATATCAGATGGGATCCAAATCGCCTAAGGGAGAATTCGCCGCTAGAAAGATGATTGCGAAGAGGAAAAAGTTCCGGTGGAGTAGCCTATACTATAA